>JAQCBQ010000056.1 GCA_027621385.1 Bacteroidota bacterium
CCATTCAAAAATTCATCGAAGATTCATTGGCGGAAGAAATCATCAGTGGCCGAATTTCAGAGGGTGATACCATTACCGTTCAATTGGACGGGGAGGAAATCAAAATCACCAAAGCCAAAATCCGCAAAAAGAAAAATTCATAATCGGATGGGTTTCGTATCTTTAACATCAAATATCACGTATGAAACAGCTTAAAAACCTTCTTGCTCTCGGTGTTTTGGTGGTTGCACTCAGCAGCTGCGAAGAAGAAATCTGCATCCATTGTTTTCCAATCGGAGAAACACATTCCAGTCCGAATGCGGTTGAATTTTGTTCTACAGACGGAAATGCAAGAATGGATTTTCAGGTTGAATACATTGATAAATCCTACAATTGCGTTCAGGCGGAGTAACCTTCGTCCTGTAATCATGAGATAGCCCTTCGTTGAAGGGCTTTTTTTTTGGGCGGCCGCGGGCTTTCTCAGGTAGTCCGCCGGTTCCCGGTGGCTGGGGCAGCGGGTTTGCGTGGGCTCCCAAGGTCGCCTCCGCACCACGCGCCCCAGGCACCGGTCTTCCGGCGTTCTACCTTGTTCAATCCCTGCCGCAACTCAAACCCTTAACCCAACACAAAAAAAAAGCCCCACTCAATGGCGGGGCTGTAAAAAAATCGTTTGGCACTTATTTCATCGCCTCAACCCGAATGGAGTATTTAATCTTCAGGCGGTATTCCTGTTGAGAATTGTCGGTAACAGTAACCATGCGTGTATCAAAACGGGTGATAAAGGTATCGGTCAACCAGGGTTGAATGTCTCCGTAATTTACCGCCAATTCTTCAATATTGCCCCGATTGGCAAGGTCATTTCCAAAGCCACCAGCAGCTCCAGTAGGATTGTGCTTGTAGGCTACCAAAACCTGTTTCCCAGGCTCGGATCTTGACACAAAGAAAATCTCGTATTTCTTAAACGGCCATAAGGTAGTATCAGGACTCACCATTTCTACAAAGGCGCTATCCATACTTACTTTATCGATGTTATCAAAGGTCATTCCGTAATTCACCAAATAATCGCGGAGGTATTCCATATCCACGGTATCGACATTGACCATGAACTCTCCGTTCTTATAATTCCCAGGAATTACAATTTCGTTTTCAAAGGGGACAACAATCTGAAACCGATCTGGACCACAGGCCGCAACAACCGTTCCTAGAAGAGCTAAAAAAGCGTAGTTCTTAAATTTTCCCATGATACAAAAGTATAAACCTTTTGTCAAGATACAAATTTTTCCATTAAGTCGGCGGAAATACCCGTAGAGCTGAATCCCCCGTCATGGAATAGATTCTGCATAGTAACCATTTTTGTTAAATCTGAAAACAGGCTTATGCAATAATTGGCACAATCGTCGGCCGAAGCATTTCCAAGGGGCGACATTTTATCGGCATAATCAAAAAAGGCATCAAAGCCTCCTACCCCACTTCCGGCTGTGGTTTTGGTTGGAGATTGGGAAATGGTGTTAACCCGTACTTGATTCTTCTTTCCATAATGGTAACCAAAACTTCGGGCTATGCTTTCCAAAACGGCTTTGGCATCAGCCATATCTCCATAATCAGGGAAAGTCCGTTGGGCTGCGATGTAACTCAATCCAACCACACTACCCCATTGTTTTATGGCGTCTTTTTGATAGGCCACCTGCAGCATTCTATGAAAGGATAAGGCCGAAATATCAAGGCTTTTTTGATACCAATCGTAATTCAAATTGGTGTAGTGTTTTCCTTTCCGCACATTGGGCGACATGCCAATGGAATGCAGCACAAAGTCGATTTGGCCTCCGGCATGATTCATAGCCTCATCAAACAGATTTTCAACGTCTTGCTGTGAGGTGGCATCCGCTCCAACAACGGGAGCGCCACACTGTTCAGCTAGGCTGTGAATGGTCCCCATTCTCAAGGCAACGGGTGCGTTGGACAGGATGATTTTCGCCCCTTGCTCATGGGCTTTCAGAGCTACTTTCCAGGCAATAGATTGCTCATCTAAAGCTCCTGTAATAATGCCGGTTTTTCCGGTTAAAATTCCTTGCATAGGATGTTTATTTAGTGCGAAAGAACAAAATTCAATTGGTTTTTAATAATTCTCTGGCATGCTCGAGGGCATTCTCGGTGGTTATTTCAGCGCTAAGCATACCGGCAAGTTCGGTTATTCGTTCCTCATGGCTCAATTCCCGAATTCGGGTGCTGCCCTCTACTTTTTCCACTTTAAAATGCCGTTTTCCTTTCGATGCAATCTGGGGAAGGTGCGTAATGGCCATAATTTGCATATTGGCACCTACATCGCTTAGTAGCTGTCCCATTTTACCCGCAATTTTGCCTGAAATACCAGTATCAATTTCATCAAAAATAAGCGTAGGCTGCACCTTTTTCTTGGCTGCCAACAGCTTAAAAATGAGCATTATTCTAGATAATTCTCCTCCCGATGCTATGTTTTCCAACGGTTTAGCTTCAAGCTTTGGATGTGGGCTGTATAAAAACTGAACTTCTTCAAATCCATGTGCGGTGGGTTGGTTCAATGGATTGAGCTGCAGGCTGAGCGTGGAATCATGCAATCCCAGTTCGGATAAAATTGGGCGAATGGCGGCTTCGGCTTCCTTTGCACCGGAAGTTCTAAGTTTGGTTAATGTAGTTCCCAGTTTCAGAAGTACAGAATCCCAATGCTGTATTTCTTTATCCCATTCATCCTGAGCCATTTCAACCCGTTCGAGTTCGGTTTTTTCTTTTAACCAGGTGGCACTTAAGGTGACCATTTCGCTTTCATTCATGCAATGGTGCTTGCGCAGTACATTCAAATAGGCGGAATAGCGTTCTTGAAGTTGATTGAGTTTTAATGGATCGGGAGCAAATTCAGTTTCCAAGCGCTGCAATTCCAATCCCAAATCTGCTAGATCAATGCGGGCCGATTCCAAGCGATTTATCAATTCTACGTTCTCTGGCACGAATGGAGCTAGTTTTTGTGCAATGGAAGAGGCGCGTCGAAGTTCATCTACAATGTGTTGGTCCTCCAACAGCAATTCCAAAACATGCTTTAGAGCGGCTTGCAGCGATTCCGCCTGTTGAAGTTGGTCCAATCGGGTTTCAAGTTCTGCCTGCTCGCCATCATTCCATTTTAAGGCCTGCCATTCCTCGAGCTGATGGGCTAAGAAGTCCAGTTTGCGTTGATTTTCGGCCTTTTCACTGTGGTACTTGTTCTTTAAATCAAGCAATTTGGCTCGGGCGGACATGGCCTGGGAAAATTCATGTGCAACCAGATCTGAGCCAGAAATGGTGTCCAACCAAGCCAACCTGTAGGTCTTATTTTTGAGCGATAGCGTTTCATGCTGTCCATGCACATCCAGCAGCTGATCTGAAAATTCTTTCAATTGCTGAATGGTCGCCGGACTATCGTTGATAAATCCGCGGCTCTTTCCATTGGGCCAAATTTCTCGCCGCAGAATGCAGGTCAAATCAAATTCCAGTTCTTGGGCTTCAAACCAAGGCTTTAATTCATCCGATTCCAAGTGAAATATAGCCTCTGAAATGCATTTTTTGTTTTTATCGATTAAGATGGAAGAATCTGCCCTTTTCCCCATGACCAATCCAAGAGCGCCGAGGAAAATACTTTTCCCTGCCCCAGTTTCACCCGTAAAAACATGAAATCCGTTTGAAAAATTCAATCGGGCTTCCTGAATTAGGGCGTAATTCGATATGTACAATTCATGAATCATGCGCAGAAAGAAAGGAATAACTTTCGTTCATCAACCATTATTTAGCAGCTTCATCGTATTTGGAGCCTTGAGCCGGATCTGTTTTCTTGAGAATAGGAATTAAGGTTGCTTTTTCTGCAGCAGGGGTATTCTTCAAAACATTCAAGATTTCTTGGCGCTTGGCGTTATAAAAAACCTGAAGTAAAAAGGCATTTGGCCGCTGATCCCAAATTTTATCTAATTTTTCCAATGCTTTTAGGCAAGCTTGGCGACCGGTTTTGAAATCAGAAACCAGCACATCCATCCCTAAGCGGTGGTAATCGTACATGAGTTCACGCAGTGGAGAAAAAGCCTGGTTCAGATAGTCGTTGATAATCCAATACCGGTTGTTGTTGTTTTCAGATGAGCGCCATCCGGGTTCTCCCAAATTTTGACTGTTGTTGACCACTGCTTGGGCTTTTAGCAATTCTGCATCTCCACCTTTGGGAGCCATTGCATCTTTATCCAGCCCGATAATCAGGTAGGCATAAAAGGCCAAAACGCTGGTTAAATTGGATTGGCTTGCATTTTCAGAGAAAAAGAATGCTTGATTTGGCAAATAAGTAAACGCAAACGCTTTGTCTTGGTGATTGAGCAAGGGGCTATCAAAGGCGCTGTTGTAAATTCGGCGCTGAGCAATGATGGTCAGAGTTCCTGAATATGAATTGGGCACCAGCTGTCCGGTGGCAGACTTTTCTTGGTTGGTGACATTAATAAAGACCTGACACTGGATTTTTTCAAACTCATCGTAATCCTCGTCTGTCCATTTGGTGTTGTTCATAAACTCCCGAACTCCGGTTTCAAATCCTTCAAAAATGGATTGATCGGCCTGGGCGATTTGATTGGTATTGACTTTTACCTCACAGCGCAACTCCTGAGACTGTAGCAAAATTGATGTACAGAGAAAAAAGAGCGCGCTTAAACTTGACTTGATTTCAACTTGCATTCAGCTACAATATTAAGTATTTCTACTGCAATTTCAGTTTTCGGTTTCAGGCTCAATTCGTAGGTTGAGTCATGCGTAATCAGCGTCATTTTATTGGTTTCGGTTCCAAATCCGGCACCGGTGTCGGTCAACGAATTTAAGGCCAAGGCGTCCGCTCCTTTTTGAAGGAGTTTCAACCGTGCATCTTGAACATTTCCATTGGATTCTAAGGCAAAGCCCAGCAGAAAATAAGGTCGATTTTCTTGAGCCAATCCTTTAAGAATATCTGGATTCTCAACCCAAATTAGATGGTCTAAACCCTGATCTTTCTTTTTTAATTTTTGGAGCGAGGGTTGATCCACTCGGAAATCGGCAACGGCTGCGGCCATACAAATGACATCTTGTTCGTTGGCCATTCCTGAAATGGCCGATTGCATCTGAAGGGCGGTTTCTACTTCAATGCAATTGATATTCTTAAAATGGGGCATTTTAGAACCTCGTGTTCGAACCAGTGTAACTTGTGCCCCGGCGCAATAAGCGGCTTCGGCCAAAGCTACCCCCATTTTTCCTGAACTTTGATTGCTAATAAAGCGAACCGGGTCAATGGCTTCTCGGGTTCCACCGCTGCTGATCAACACCTTTTTGCCTTTCCACCAGCTGTGGCATTGCTGAAACAGAGTTAAAAACTGAAGCATGGCCGAAGGTTCAGGCATTCTACCCTGCCCTATTAAGCCAGATGCTAAGGCCCCATATTCAGGACGCATCAACGCATAGCCCATGGTTTCCGCTTTTTGAATATTATTCAGCGTACTTTGATGCTCCCACATATCATGATCCATTGCAGGAACCAAGACCACAGGACATCGGGTGCATAAGGCGGTAACCAAAACGGCGTTGTCGGTTTTTCCATTCACCAGACCGGCCAAACTGTTCGCCGTAAGGGGAGCAATCACCATAACATCGGCCCACAAGGCCAATTCAACATGGTTCACCCAGGTTCCTGAGTGGGCATCAAAAAGAGAAACAACCACCGGATTCCCAGAGGTTGTTGCCAGGGTGAGCGGAGTAACAAAATCAAGGGACTGAGGGGTGCAAACCACCTTAACTTCGGCTCCTTCGGCCTTCAGCAATCGAATGAATTCCGGAATCTTATACGCTGCTATTCCTCCGGTAATACCAAGAAGAATGCGTTTTCCGGCCAACATGAAGTAGGAACAGATTATTGCTCAGTTCCAGCGGAACCGTGCCCTGTAGTTTCATTGCGGAAATAAATCTGACCTTCTAGCCATTCCTGATAGGCAAAGGCGTTGGGCTTTGGAAGACGCTCGTAATAGCGGCTGATTTCAATTTGCTCCCGGTTTTCAAGAACCTCATCTAGGTTGTCGCTAACGCTGACAAATTCTTCCAATTTGTCTTTGATTTCTTCTTTTAATTGAACCTGAATCTGGTTGGCCCGGCGACCGATGATGGTCAAGGATTCATAGATGTTACCGGTTTGTTCGTTCAGTTTGCTGATGTCACGCGTAATGGTGGACATTTCAGCATTCATTTTTTTGAAGTTCGCCATGGTATCTGACTCTTAATTTTCTTGTGTTGCGTATGCGTCGCGTTGTTTTTCGGCTTCCGTTTTAATTAAAATGGCTTTTGCAGCCAAATCAGTATTACGAAAAGCAGATGCAAATTTAGTGTAATATTTTAAGACTTCCTCATATCTTTCCTTTCTCTTACTGCGAATGCTTTTATCGGCATATTTCTTTTGGGCTTGCAAAATCAACACATACACCTGTTCACGACGTTTGGTATCCGGAAAATCTGCCATTAACACTTCAAACGTGGTAATCGCAGAGGTGTATTCCATGCGGTCATAGTGCAACATTCCCTGAGCAAACAGTTTAGTTTCAAGTTTTGACCGCAGCTCCTCAATCAATTTAGTAGCCTCTTCTACCCTACTGCTTTCCGGAAAATAATCGGTAAAGGCCTGCAATTTATCAATGGCCTTTTTGGTGGACGTCTGGTCTAAATTGAATCTGGGGCTTTCCTTGTACAGGCAAAGTGCCGACATAAAATAGGCCTCCTCGCGCTTTGCACTCTTGGGGAAATTCTGGACAAAGGAATCAAAATAATAACTGGCCAACAACATGTCTTTCACTCCATAGTGGCAGTAGGCTAAATAATAATGAATCTCTTCTGCGGTAGAGCTCCCACGAATAACCCCAAAAAGTTCATCAAACAAGGGCAAGGCTTTTGCGTACTTTCCCTTTTCATACAATTCAACGGCCAATTTCCGTTTTGCCGGATAATCTGAACTCTTTATCGTTTTATTGTAATCCCCACAGGAAGTCGAGAGCATCAGCATCAGGCCCACGAATCCCAGTTTGGAAATAAATAGCTTGAACGGATTTGAGGGGAAATTCAGCATGCCACCAAAAATATCTTATACTTTTGCACAAAGTTACGATTAAGTTACCTACAATATGGGAGATATTTTCGATAAAATCATCAAAAACCCGGGGCCCTTAGGCCAATATGCCAAAGTAGCTCATGGGTATTTTGCCTTTCCAAAGCTGGAGGGCGATATTTCCAACCGCATGAAATTTCGTGGAAAGGATGTCTTGGTTTGGTCTTTGAACAATTATTTGGGACTTGGAAATCATCCGGAAGTGCGAAAGGCCGACGAAGAAGCTACCCGGCAATACGGTTTAGCCTATCCGATGGGAGCCAGAATGATGACCGGTGAGAGCGAGCATCATGAACGCTTGGAACAAGAACTGGCGGCCTTTGTAGATAAAAAAGCTGGAATGCTTGTCAACTATGGTTACCAGGGAGTTATGAGCGTAGTGGATGCCCTACTTGGTCGCCACGACGTAGTGGTGTATGATGCTGAAAGCCACGCCTGTTTGGTGGACGGAGTACGCATGCATCAAGGAAAACGCTTTGTGTTCAAGCACAACGACATGGAATCGTTGGAAAAGCAGTTGCAGCATGCTGAAAACGTCACCAAAACCACCGGTGGAGGCATACTTGTTATTACCGAAGGTGTATTTGGAATGGCGGGAGACCAAGGCGATTTAAAAGGAGTGGTAGAACTGAAAAAGAAATATGGCTTCCGATTGTTGGTGGACGATGCACATGGCGTTGGAACCATGGGACCACGATTGGGAGGCACCGGACAAGAGCAAGGAGTACAAGACGAAATTGATGTTTACTTTGGGACCTTTGCCAAAAGTTTTGCTTTAATTGGAGGTTTCATTGCTGCTGATCCTGAGATAATTGGATTTTTAAAATACAATACCCGCTCGCAGATATTTGCCAAATCCTTGCCCATGCCACTGGTGCTGGGAGCCCAAAAGCGTTTGGAAATGATGCGCGACCGACCTGAGTTCAAAGAAAAACTTTGGACCATCGTACATGCCTTGCAATCAGGATTGAAAAATGCCGGTTTGGATTTAGGCAATACCAATTCTCCCGTTACCCCGGTTTATTTGAAGGGCGGACCTGCAGAAGCTTCCAATTTGGTGGTTGATTTGCGAGAAAACTACGGGATTTTTTGCTCTGTTGTTATGTATCCGGTTGTTCCTAAAGGAGTTCTTATTTTGAGGCTTATTCCCACAGCGGTTCATACCATGGAAGACGTAAATTACACCGTTAAGGCCTTTTCTGAAATTCAATCTAAGCTCAGTCAGGGATTGTATGACCGGGAAAATTATGCCGTAGGATTGGGCAGCTGAGCCTAAGCGAACCTACTTTCAACGTGCAACTCCGTTTGAAATTTGATTTCAAGCGGAGTTGTTTTTTTTATTTGACTTAAGTTTAGAGGGGGCTTGCGGCAGGGATTGAACACGGTAGCCCGGACACGGTGGGTGCCAAAGCCGCGTGGCGCGGAGGCGACCTTGGGAGCCACCGCAAGCCCGCTGGCTTTGCCACCCAGCGGGGAGGACTACCGGTGAAAGCCCGTTTGCCGCACAACACCTAAGCCTCTGACTCGGCCGCCTGCAATTCAAACAAAATATCTCTCCATTTGGCCGCTTCCATAAAATCGAGTGATTTGGCTGCATTTTCCATGTTGCGCCTGACCTCTTCCATTTTCTTTTTGCGCTGAGCGGGAGTCAAAAATGCGGGACTTGGCTCGGCAGCGGCGGTAGATTCACCGGGCTTTGAATAGGTCTTTGGCGCCTTGCCCGGCGACACCGAAGCCGCCTTCAAAATGCTTTCCTTGCTGGTTTGCAGAGCGGTCGGCCTCATGCCATGCTCAAGGTTGTAGCGCATTTGCTTTTCCCTGCGGCGATCGGTTTCATCAATGGCCCTTTGCATGCTGTCTGTCATTCGGTCGGCATACATAATTACCTTCCCATTGATGTGACGGGCGGCTCGCCCAATGGTTTGAATCAACGAACGCTGATTGCGCAAAAACCCCTCTTTATCGGCATCTAAAATGGCCACCAACGAAACTTCCGGCAAGTCCAATCCTTCACGAAGTAAATTCACTCCAATCAACACATCAAAAATGCCCAGGCGCAAATCCCGAATGATTTCCACGCGCTCCAAGGTATCAACTTCCGAGTGGATATAGCGGCAGCGAATGTGGAGTTTACTGAAGAACTTTTCCAGCTCTTCGGCCATGCGTTTGGTCAAAGTGGTGACCAAAATTCGTTCATCTTTATCGGCCCGAAGGTGAATTTCCTCCATCAAATCATCAATTTGATGTTTTGTCGGCCTGACTTCAATTTCTGGATCGAGCAGACCGGTTGGTCGGATGATTTGTTCTACAACAAAACCTTCCGAGCGCTCCAATTCATAATCGCCCGGTGTTGCGCTGACGTAAATGGCTTGGTGCGTCAGGGCCTCGAACTCCTCGAATTTCAATGGGCGGTTGTCTAAGGCTGAGGGCAATCGGAAGCCGTATTCTACCAGGTTCAGTTTGCGTTTGCGGTCGCCGTTGTACATGGCTCGGATTTGAGGAATGGTGACGTGGCTTTCATCCACCATCAGCAACCAATCGTCGGGAAAATAATCCAACAGACAGAAAGGGCGAGTTCCTGCATTTCTGCCATCGAAATAGCGGGAATAGTTTTCAATTCCTGAGCAATATCCCAGCTCTCTGATCATTTCTAAATCGTACTCTACCCGCTGTTGCAGTCGTTTGGCTTCCAGGGGTTTTCCATGCTGTTGAAAAAATTCAATTTGAGCAGTTAAATCATCGGCAATGATTGATGAGGCCGCTTTTATCCGCTCGCGCGTGGTCACAAACAAATTGGCCGGACTAACCACAAACTTTTCTATGGAATCCAATTGCTGCCCTGTAATGGGATCTATCAAGCTCATCTCATCGATGGAATCGCCCCAGAACTGAATGCGCAGGGCCTGCTCTGACTGCGCCAAGTACACATCTACCGTATCTCCCTTCACCCTAAACGTACCGCGCTTAAAATCCTCTTCTGTACGGGCATACAGCGCATCCACCAATTTGAACAGAACGGCGTTCCGACTTGTTTTTAAGCCCACATGCAAGCGGACCGTTTGCGCATGAAAATCTTCAGGATTTCCCATGCCGTAGATGCAAGAAACAGAAGAAACCACCAACACATCGCGGCGACCGCTCAGCAAGGAGGAGGTGGCTGAAATCCTCAGTTTTTCAATTTCGTCGTTGATGCTTAAATCCTTTTCTATGTAGGTATCGCTGCTGGGAATGTACGCCTCTGGCTGGTAGTAATCGTAGTATGAAACAAAGTACTCCACAGCATTTTCCGGGAAAAAGTGTTTAAACTCCCCGTACAGCTGAGCCGCCAATGTTTTGTTGTGGCTTAAAACCAGCGTGGGCCTGTTGACCTCATGAATCACATTGGCCATGGTAAAGGTTTTACCGGTTCCGGTAGCCCCCAACAAGGTTAAATTTGGCAGTTCTTTATTAAGGCCATCTACCAATTCCCGGATTGCAGAAGGCTGATCACCCGTAGGCTTATAAGGTTCAAATAGTTTAAACTTCATGCCGCAATTATTTTCCTGTGGCCTCAACCTGCCGCTGACTTCGGGTGTACAACCAAAGGCCCAATAGTACAGACAGAACAACCAAAGACATACCAAGGTAACGTGGGAACGAGGATATGGGTTGAATTTTCTCCCTCCTAAATTGAACGGCCTCCTGCAATTGCGGATTTATCTTCAATGCTTCATTGAACCATTTGATTGCAACACCTTCTTCTCCAATAAGATATGAATATTCACCCATGTCCATAAACATCCAAGAAATCCAGATGGAATCGGATTTATGCACCCACAAGCGCTGGTTTAACCAATTGAACAATTCGGTTCTTCCCGATTTCCAAAGTGCCACCTGTTTGGCGTTGGTTTGGGCATTCCGGACCTCTTCCAAGCTAAATTGGCTATATACTCCATTCACCTTTTCCGGGCGGCCAAGGGGGTTTGCCTTGGTGCGCAGGTAGCGCAGTTCTTGAGCCATGGAATTGTTGCCCAAGTTGGCGTTGCGTCGCTGTGCATTTTCCATGGATAGCAGCGCCTTTTTGGTATTTCCTTGAAGGGAGTACGCCGTGCTTAATAGGAATAAGCCTTGGGCTGTTCCTCCGTCTTTAATTTGCCAATCTTCAAGCGTGGCAATGGCTTCGTGGGTGAAACCCGACTGAATTTCAAGCGCCAGGAAGGTCAAAATGGCATCAACATCTTTATGCTGAAGAATCTGCTCCAATTGTTTTTCCTTCAGTTTTGCGTATCCGGTGGTATCTAAATTCCAGGACAAAGCAGATGGCAATGGTTGGGTTTGAGATTGGCAGGGCTCAATCCACGTGCTCCATATCAGCACCACAAGGGAAAACATCCAAAGGTTCTTCATGCTGCAAAGGTAGGGGAAAAATGGCGGCCTAAATTCACTTGTTTTTGGTTAGATAGCCGAGTCGGCGCCTAAATTTTAGTAACCTTAACACCTAGAAGCAATAAAAACGAATCGATTCCGCTACCTTTGCGTAAAACTATAATTATGGCACTAGAAATAACCGACAGCAACTTTGAGGAGCTGGTTAAAAATTCAGACAAACCCGTACTAATTGACTTTTGGGCAGAATGGTGTGGTCCTTGCAAAATGATTGGACCCGTGGTTGAGGAATTGGCTCAAGAGTTTGAAGGGAAAGCCGTTATCGGAAAAGTGGATGTAGATTCCAATCCAATTGTGGCTTCCAGTCTTGGCATACGGGCTATCCCTACTCTATTGTTTTTTAAAAATGGGGAAATGGTCGATCGCAGTGTTGGAGTAGTTCCTAAAACGGAGCTTGCCAACAAATTGAACTCGATGCTGTAACGCATTTTTTTTGGTTTTGGCCGGCCTTCGTGCCGGCTTTTTTTTGCTCATTTTCTAGGCATTTCACCACCAGCGGCAGCGAATTCCCAGCCCGATTCTTCGTGGTGCTCCGGGCCCATACACGTAATTCGGATCGCGATGAATGCCTTGCCCATAATCGGTTTGCAGTGCATTGGTCAAGTTGTGTACGCTCAAATCCCCTTCCACTGAAAAACGTCCAGCCAACAGCCATTGTTTTCTGACGGTCAGTGCCAATTCCAAGAACTCAGGACTGAGGACAACTGTTGGCCATTCATGCGCATGGTTTGGCATGCGCAGTACATCTATGGGACCCCAGAAACGCATATAGCCGGCGACAGACCAGCGATTTTGAGAACCCGGAAACCATTCCGCTCGGACTAAACCGGACCAATGCGGAACCTGCAGCAATCGGTCATGCCAGCCTGGAATTCCCCATTCTGATTCATCCCAAAGGGATTGGGGTTCATCTAAGGATTGAACATTGGCCGTTCCCTGAGCTTGAAGTTTCCATTGAGTGCCGCTCAATTCAAGGTTCATACTGGGCGACACCATCCATAAACCACTGCCGTTGGTTTTCTCTTTTAAAAAATACAGTTCTTCGGCGCTTGTATTTTCCCAAATAAAAATGCCCGATAACCGCTGAACGGTACAGCGGAGTTGCAATTCCGTGTGCAGGCCCTTACCCAATTTTCTTTTCCATCTTGCCCAAACCAAAGCCTGGTGCCCCCGTTCTGGCTTTAA
The DNA here is from genome assembly GCA_027621385.1 of Bacteroidota bacterium. Lineage (GTDB taxonomy): Bacteria > Bacteroidota > Bacteroidia > CAIKAF01 > CAIKAF01 > CAIKAF01. Next base: position 12,740 of record JAQCBQ010000056.1, read on the forward strand.
ATCGCTTTGCCAAACCACAAAAATGGGCTGAGCTCCCAACATACTTAAATGAATGTCTTCTTCAAAAATTTGGGGTGCCCGCTGGGTCATTCGATAGCTAACACCCATCTGCCACCGTTCACCGGGCTTCCATTCCAGACCTATTGCGGGAAGCAATGCCGGGAAAAGGGTATTGGAAGTCCAAGACAGGGTATCTAAGCCGAGCCTTCCTTGGAAAAAATTGGCTAAGCCTTGAATTCCCGCGACCAATTCTAGAATCGGTTTGGGCTTCCACCG
>JAQCBQ010000057.1 GCA_027621385.1 Bacteroidota bacterium
CAACAGGTGCTGCTTCTTCCAAATGCAATTATTATCAGGCCTTTAAATATTGACAAGAAAGAAATTCATAAAATAAGTTTATTCAATAAATCCAATCACTCAACGATTCTCGCTACCTTTGTCAGCCAACAAAAATTGGCCATATAATTTAAACGCATGAGTGAAGCTACTGCACCCCTTGTAGAATCGTTGTATACATCCCCGGAAGGCCCACCCCCAGAAGCCGTAAAAAAAGAAAATAGAAATCAGCCTAGACTGATTGATCAGTATGGATTTGGTCTTATTCATTTGACGCCTCTGCTCATGATTTGGAGCGGATTTACCTGGAAAGATTGGTTGGTCTGTTTGTTTATGTATTACTTCCGGATGTTTTTCATTAGTGCTGGCTACCATCGGTATTTTTCGCATAAGACCTATGAAACAAGTCGATTCTTTCAATTTCTGATTGCATTTTTTGCCCAAACCAGCATACAGAAAGGGGCGCTTTGGTGGGCGTCTCAACACAGGGTTCATCACCGGTATAGTGATACGGCACATGACCCACATTCTGCCAATATTTATGGTTTCTTTTATGCTCATATTGGTTGGATTATGGGACCTGATTATCAAAAAACCCGGTATGATTTGATTCAAGATTTTGCCAAATATCCTGAACTTCGATTCTTGAACAGATACTTTATGGTACCTCCCATCATTATGGCCGTAATCATTTACTTCATTGGAAATATGCTGAATGGTCAAGGTTTAACCGATTGGAACGCAGGTTGGTCTACCGTGGTTGTAGGGTACTTAACAAGTACTGTAATTTTATACCATGGGACCTTTTCCATCAATTCCTTAATGCATAAAATCGGTCGCCGCAGATACCGTACAAAAGATCATTCTCGGAACAATGCCGTTTTGGCATTAATTACGATGGGCGAAGGCTGGCATAATAACCATCACTATTATCAAGGCTCTTGCCGCCAAGGATTTTTCTGGTGGGAGTTTGATCCAAGTTATTATGTGCTTAAAACATTGGCATTGTTTGGAATTGTATGGAACATTCGGCCAGTGCCGGTTGAAGTGAAATATGGGCCTAAACGGCTTGATGGAAAGAAACTCCCGTAAAAGGTTAACGCATTCCATCTTAAGGTTTTTTCTATGCTCCTGATACGTTTCACCGCATGAATGCTAAAGCCATACAAACTGATTTATGTATAGTTGGAGCCGGTCCTGTCGGCCTATTTGCCGTCTTTGAAGCGGGCTTATTAAAAATGCGCTGCCATTTGGTAGATGCCTTGCCTCAGATAGGTGGACAGCTCTCTGAAATCTATCCCAAAAAACCCATTTACGATATCCCCGGATTCCCCTCCATTTTAGCTGGAGATTTAGTAACAAATCTAATGGAACAAATCGCCCCTTTCAAACCGGGCTTTACCCTTGGAGAACGGGTGGAATCGCTGGACAAATCAGAAGAGGGATTTACGGTTCGTACCTCGGCTGGCACTCAAATTGAATGCAAAGTGGTAGTTATTGCCGGAGGATTGGGGTGCTTTGAACCACGAAAACCAGCCATAGAAAGCCTTGAAAACTATGAAGGTAAAGGGGTTGCTTATATGGTTTTAGACCCTGAAAAATATCGGAATCAAAAAGTAGTTCTAGCCGGTGGCGGAGATTCTGCCTTAGATTGGGCTATTTTTTTAGCCGATGTGGCCTCTGAATTAACCCTAATTCACCGAAGTGCGACCTTCAGAGGTGCTCCAGAAAGTGCTGAAAAGGTTTTTGAACTTGCCAAAGCGGGAAAAATACGTCTTATATTAAATGCGGAAGTTAAGTCCCTTTCAGGAGATTCGCATTTGGAACAAATTGAGATCAGCGAATCGGGTTTGGATTCAACCTACCGCGTCGATGCCAATTTCTTCATTCCCTTGTTTGGTCTTACTCCCAAATTAGGGCCGATTGCAGACTGGGGATTAAACATTGACAAAAATGCCATTCTGGTTCAAACAGAAGATTACAGCACCAATGTGCCCGGAATTTATGCCATTGGTGATATAAATACCTATCCTGGAAAGCTAAAATTAATCCTCTGCGGTTTTCATGAAGCTGCTTTAATGGCGCAGTCAGCCTTTCCTAGGGTATTCCCCGATCAAAAACTAAGTTTCAAATACACCACCGTTAACGGTGTAAATGCCTTTTAACTCATGTCCAATCCATTCATAGAATTGGAAGCCGAGGATTTAAACGGGAAGTCATTAAAAATGGACATTCCAACCGATATGGGACTTTCAATCATGGAAGTCCTAAAGGGAGAAGGATTTCCCATTCTTGCCACCTGTGGAGGAATGGCCTTATGCGCCACCTGCCACATTGAAGTCCTTGAGGGATTTGAAGATTTACCCGAACCTTCCAACGAAGAACTTGACATGCTGGAAAGCCTTCCGATTCTCACTCGAACATCTCGATTGAGTTGTCAGCTCCGTCCCGAACATTGCCCAAGCAAACTTAAAGTACGGGTTTTGGGAGAAGACAATGTGTAATTGCTTAGCCTCTTGAGCTCAACAATGGGAAGTTTCTTCCTATGAATTCTGCAGAATCTCCTAGCATTTCTTCAATGCGTAGTAGCTGATTGTATTTAGCAATTCTATCAGACCTGGACGCCGACCCGGTTTTAATTTGCCCTGTCCTAAAAGCAACCGCAAGGTCAGCTATGGTCGTATCTTCAGTTTCTCCCGAACGGTGACTCATAATGGAGGTGTAGCCGTTTCTATGGGCCATATCAATCGCATTAGCTGTCTCAGACAAGGTGCCAATTTGATTTACCTTAATTAAAATAGAATTGGCCGTTTCTTCAGCTATTCCCCGACTTAAACGCTCGGTATTGGTTACAAATAAATCGTCTCCAACCAGTTGAACACGATTCCCAATCATATCTGTCAAGACCTTCCAACCGGTCCAATCGTCCTCTGCCATTCCATCTTCAATAGAAATAATCGGATACTTTTTACACCAATCCGCCCAATAGCTAGCCATTTGCATGGAAGTTAACCGATCGCCGCTTGACTTTTTAAAAACATACTCCCCTTTTTCTTCATCAAAAAACTCAGAGCTTGCGGGATCCAATGCAATCCACATGTCTTCACCGGGCCGGTATCCTGCCTGTTCAATGGCTTTCAGCACAACTTCAATGGCCGCTTCATTTGAAGGTAGATTCGGAGCAAAACCTCCTTCATCACCAACATTTGTAGCCATATTCATCTTCTTTAAAATTCCTTTCAAATGATGAAAAACCTCCGTTCCCATTTGCAAAGCTTGGCTAAAGGATTGAGCGCCAAAAGGCATCACCATAAACTCCTGAAAATCAACGCTATTGTCGGCATGAGATCCCCCATTTAAAATATTCATCATGGGAACAGGTAAAAGTTTGGCCTGCATGCCACCCAGGTACCGATACAAAGGCTGTCCTGTTGCAGCAGCAGCAGCTTTGGCAGAGGCCAAACTGACACCCAAGAGGGCATTGGCACCCAAATTTCCCTTATTGGAAGAACCATCTAAGGCCAGCATTTTTTTATCAATACCCTGAAGGTCATGAATATAAAAACCAACCAACTCTTCGTTTAAAACCGTATTTACATTTTCAACCGCTTTTAATACGCCTTTGCCCATATAAAGCTGAGGATTATTATCCCTTAGCTCTACAGCTTCATGAACTCCCGTTGAAGCACCGGAAGGAACGGCGGCCCGGCCTACCTCGCCGGCATCGGTATACACCTCTACCTCTACTGTCGGATTCCCACGACTATCTAAAATTTGACGAGCATGTATGCGTGCAATGTAGGACATAGCTTTTTTATTTAGGCCTCAAAAGTAAGCAGAACCTAAGCAAAGGCAAAAGGAATATCCAATATTTACTTTTAAGCCAACCATGTTGAGCATTTTAACGAAACCTTTGGCCTTCATCATTCAATTTGCATACAATAAAGAGCGCCGATTGAATTGTGAAATGTACCTTTGTGAAAAACAAACATGCCCTTGGTTTACGTTACCAGAAAAGAGCAATTTAATGCGGCCCACAAGCTCTATAATCCGAATTGGTCCGATGAAAAGAATGAGCATATTTTTGGTCCCTGTGCCAATAAAAATTGGCATGGCCACAATTATGATTTGTGGGTAACTGTAAAGGGCGAGCCAAATCCAGAAACTGGATTTGTCGTTGATTTAAAAGACTTATCCCAACTAATCCGCTCTACCGTAATTGAAAAACTAGACCATAAGAATTTGAATTTAGACGTTTCTTTTATGCACGGCTTACTCAGCTCCACAGAGAATCTGGCCATTCAAGTTTGGAATCAATTGGAACATCCCATCTCTAACCTAGGTTGTCAGCTGCATAGTGTTCGTATTGCAGAAACCGAACGCAATTCTGTAGAGTATTTTGGGTCATGATGTAAAAAACGGACTCAAGTCTGCGTATTAATGGCATTTAATCGTTCTATAATCAGTTTTTTCTGACGCCTTGGAATTGGAATAGTATACCCATCCCTCATTTCAATTGCCGCCTTTGTTTGAGCCTCTACCTTCATTAAAAAATGTAAATTTAGTATGCATGAACGGCCAACTCTAAGAAAAAAGCGGTCCGTTAAATGTTCCTCGAAAAAACTCAGATTTCCCGAGCACAAATGAACCCTGTTTTGGGTTAAGGTAATTTCTGTGTAAGCTCCTTTAGCAATTAACCGTACAACTTCGCGTGTGGGGACAAAAACAGCCCCTCGGCTTCCAGGAATCCGCAATGTCCTTACCCGACCATGCGAGGCAAGCTCTTTTCCACGCTGTGCACGCTTTACGGCCTCTACTAGTTCTTCTTTAACAATCGGCTTAAGTAAATAATCCGCTACACTAAACCGAAAGGCGCGAACTGCAAATTCGGCATAGGCTGTTACAAATATGACTTGAAAAGAATGAGGTTGAATTGCTTCCAACAAATCAAACCCATTTTCCCGACCAAGTTGGACATCTAAAAAAATTAGATCGGGTTTGTATGATTCTATTAGCACTTTAGCTTGAGCGAGAGATTCGGCAGAACCAACGACTTGCACATCTGTCAATTCCTGCATTAAGTAGGATTCTAAAAGAGCAACAGACAATGGCTCATCATCAATAATAATGGCATTCATGAATGAGGTATAATCGTTAAGGGAATTTGCAGTATAACCCGGGCACCTTCCACCCGGTCATTTAATCCATAGATGCTTTCAACATGAAAATCAACCGGCACATCGAGCTGATTACCAAGCAATTTAACCCGTTTTTTTGTCAGTTCAAGTCCATAGGAGGTGTGGGTACTTTTTTGTTGAATTTGGCTTGCTTCCAACCCAATCCCATCGTCTTCAAGTAAACAAACCAAGACTAAGTCCTGTTTGAAAATTTTTATGCGGAGGTTCAATGGACCAGATTCTCCTTTGCGGCCATGTTGAATTGAATTTTCAACGATGGGCTGCATAATCATTGCTGGAATCAGTACGTTTGAGGAATCAATTTGAGGATCTACCAATAAACTAAATTCAATTTGCCCCGGGAATCGCAGCTGCTCCAAATCAATGTACAAACGCAAAAACTGCAGTTCGTCTTCCAGAGGAATTAAGGTGTCTTTAGACTGCTGCAAAACCCCACGAAGCAAGGCAGAAAATTTATTTAAATACACATCGGCCGTATCATTTTTCTTTTGGGCAACCAAAGATTTAATAGCATTCATGGTATTGGCAATGAAATGCTGATTGATCATCCCCTGTAAACCAGCTAAATCCGACTCCAATCTCACCCTCACATTCTGCTGCTCTCTTCTCTTGATGTAGGTCAGCAGTAAAACAATAGCTGATATCGCTAAGGCCAATAATACAGTTAATAATGCCAAACCATACTCCCGCTGAACTTCCCGCTGACTTCGCTTATAATTGTTTTCTCGATTGATTTCCTTCAGCATAGATTGATTAGAACTGTATGAGTCCATCAAAAGAGATAATTTCTTGGCTATGTCAATCCCATGGCTACCCAGTGAATCCCTCACTCTATTGTACCATTGAAGTTCATATCGTACAGCCTCATCGTCCCCAAGTCCATGAAAACAAGAAAGTAAACCCAAATGAGCTGATTTCAAATGGACTAAATTATTGGATTCAATGGCAACTGAACTGGCCCTTTGATACATCCCTTTTGCATCTTGAAACCGGCCATGCTTCAAATAAAATTCCCCCATAGCCAAATGACTTTGAGCGGCCATCGAAGCAACCTTATTCTCTTGAATAAACGCCAACAACTGCTGTAAAAAATGGTGGGTAGAATCTGAATTGCTTATGGAATAGGTTTCTGCATAATCCAAAAGAGCTTCGGAATATTCCTTCAAGAAACCGTTGCTCTTGAAATAAGTCATGGCCTGCTCCAGAGCACACCTAGACCTCTTAGAATTGTGACTAAAAAGAAAAAACTTGGCCCAAAGTCCATTAAGCAATGCCATCTTATAGGCATTACCCAAGCGCTCATAAATCCTTTCACTCTGAGATAAATGCCATTTCGTATGAAGCAATTCGCCAGAATTCAGGTAAGACGAGCCCAAATTCATATGAATATCCCCTGCAAAAACAGAAAGTGAATCAGGAACAAGTTTTAAGGCGTAATGATACATCAATTTGGCCTTGGAATCCGCATTAAACTGATTCAAAAAAGTAGCCATATTGTTCAATATAAATACCCTTCCCGGGTTGTTTTTGTTCGTGGTATAATTTTGCCAAGCAAGAGCATAAGCGACAATAGCCTGATTCCAATTGGCCATTTTCATGGCTATTCGACCCAGTTGATTATAAGTATCTGCCAATTTAACTGCAGAAACACCCGCTGATTTCCTATACCTGAATGCCCTTCTATGGCACCTATTGGATTGCCAAATATCATTCAATTCAAAAAAAATACTACCCAAGCTGTTATAGGATTCCCCAATAAGCAATGAGTCGTTTAATCTTTCCCGTTCCCTCAAGGCAGCCGTATGATAAAGAATTGCCTCATCATAGTTTCCCGTTTGATGGTATTGTATTCCTAGGTTATTATATATGATATGGCGCTTTATGGTGTCTCCAATTTGAAGGGATAGTATTAAGGCCTTCTTATAGCCATCAAGCGCCTCTTTGTTTTTGGCAGTTAAATGAAACACGTTGCTTTGATGTAGAATGCCTGCCATTAAATAAAAAATCCCTTTAAAGTTGCCCGGACGCTTTTGCAACCAGACTTCAGATAAGTGTATTAATTCAGATGAAGCCTGAAATAAGGAATCCAATTCCCCATGCCGCAAATTTCTCTGACAGTCACTTTCCAAGTGATGTAGTAGAACAAGGGTATCTTGCTTCAAAACCGGCAAAGACCTGCCGCAAAACCCCAAAGCAGAGAAATTAAAAATGAAAACCCCAATAAATAGCAATCTCCCGATCACATGCCAAATATACTTTAGGTATTTAGGCATTTCATATAGGCTGAAAAACCAAAGCGAAAAACTTTACAAATGGACGAATTGGATTTACGAATGGGACTTAAATATGAAATGAATCACATCTAAAATCAAGGAGCCTCAACATCGACCAAATGAACTTCGACGGCATCCAGTTGATTTAGCGAATTGGACTTTAAGCCTAAATACTCCTTGCGTTCAAACCGAAGATATGCGTCAAAATAAAGCGGAATAACAGGAACATGTTCAACTAAAGCCGCCTGAATCGTTTCAATGGCCAATTCTCGATCTAAACCACTTGTCCGAGTTTCCAGAATGTGTAGGGCTGCATCCAACGTGTCGTTCATAAAAAAGGTGTAATTCGGACCATTTGGAGGCACCCGATTGGACTTGAAAATGCCAAGTACGTTCAATGCAGAAGGATAATCTGCAATCCAGGAGGCCCTAAAAAAATCGACCTGACCTTTGGCTACCATTGACTTTAAGGTAGATCTTTCAACCACTTCGAGCCGAACATTAAACCCTTCTGTAACCCAAGGATAAATTAATGCAGAACAGAAATACGCATAAGCCGGATCGGTATGTAAAATTAAGGGCGGAACTTCACTTGGATGATTAAATCCAGCTTTCTTTAGCCACATCATGGCTTCTTTCCGCAGGTTTACCTTCGAGTCAGACAGATTTGAAGAATTTCCGGAGCGTAAAGCTGCAGGACAAAATGCCACACCACTTGGCTCACCAAGTCCGCCACGAACCTCTTTAATGACTTTTGGAATATCCAGTAAAGCGCTTAACGCTTTCCTTAATGCTGAAGAGCGGCAAACAGGGTGCTTCCCCTTTAAATTAAAACCCAAATATTCGGTATTTAGAAAATCTCCGTTCACAACCCGAAAAGATGCATTTGGTTGTTTGGCCAATTGAATTAACTCCTCATTGATCTGCGGATCTGAGCCTTGAAAAATGGCCAAGTTCCCCATTAAAAAGTCAAGCTTGGCACTTTGCAATTCTTTCACAAACTGAACTGCAATTCCCTTTAATTTATGTGAGTTTTGCTGAACAGAATTCAACCGCCAATATTGAGAAAATACCGGTAATACCATTTTTTCTCCTTCCTGCCATAGCTTTAACTGAAATGGACCGGTTCCACAGGCATTTGTCCTCCAAAATGAAGCCGGGACCTGTTCAATTAATGGTGCAGGGAGTATCGACAAAGCCGGAACAGACAATAGAGCCAATAAATCGGGTTTGGGTTGAACAAAATAAAGTTCAATTTTATGCGAATCAACAGCAATAATGGTATCTAGACCTTCTAAAATCCAGGCACTAAAAGGATGGTTCTTTGCTCGATAAAAACTCCGAACTACATCCTGACTGTTGAGTGTATATCCCACGGGAAGTTCAGGATTGGAATGAAAATAAACGCCCTTCCTGAGTTGAAGGCTCCAAACCTTTGCCGTGGAATCCCGAGCCCATGAATCAGCAAGTCCTAGAACAATGGAATCCTCTGAATTCAATCGGGTTAAGCCTTCATACATCCATTGAACAGCCCAAATATTTGCCAAATTACGTGCATAAAGCGGGTCTAAAGATGTAATACCCGAATGTTCGTTGTACAAAAAAACACCCTGATCTTTCGGTTTTGAAGGGGAGCACGACACCAAGATTATTCCAATGGAAAACTGAAACCAAGTCTGCCATTTGCTCCACCTTTTCATTCTTCAAATAAAAAAGGATACAATTCCCCCATTCCAGGGGCCAATGAGATGAAAAATCGGTTGGTTTCTCGTTCAATATGGCCAAACAATTCATCGTTCAAAGGCAAAAGAGCCTCCTGCTCATTCCGCTGAACTACCAACCACTGCATAGGACCATGTTCAAGTATACTTTTTATGGTTCCTAACACCTTTCCTTCCGGCGTACAGGCTATAAATCCCGGCAATTCGTGAAAATAATACTGTTGATTTGAAACCAGCTCGGGGAGAAGATCCATCGGCAAGTACAATTCGACCCCGGACCATTCAGAGGCTTGATCAATGTGATTGATGTCCTTAAATCGAGCTATTAGTTTATTCCCCGCTACTTGTATGGGTTGAGAAAAAAAAAGCGGCACCAATTGATGGTGCCGTTCAGCAAAGACATAATCCAAATTAAGGTAGGGATGAAAGTCATCCACATCTAAAAATAATTCAAGCGCTCCAGTTAGACCATTGGGTTTTTTTAGTTTACCCAAGAAAAAACAATGCGCCTTTTCCAAAGCAGGTATAATACTTAGGCCTCAGGCGTTTCCGCTGAAGATTCTTCAGAAGCTTCATCCACGTTTGGGGTCTCCTCTTCTGCCTCAACAACCTCGGCCGCTTGAGGTGTTTCTTCTGACACCTCGGAAGCAGAGGCCTCAACCTCAGGGACTTCAATCTCAGAAACCTCGACTTCAGGCGTCTCGACTTCAGGGGTCTCAACCTCAGGAGCCTCGGTTATTTGGGCCTCTGCCTCTGCTTGAGCAAGTGCGGCTTCGCGTGCTTGATTCACTTTACGCTCCGCTTCCAATCGGGCTGCCTTTTCAGAGGCTTTTGAATCGGTAATAGACTTAGCATGCCCAGAAATCTTAGACTCCTTCTCTTTCAACCACGCCTCGAATTTGGCAACCGCTTGTTCTTCGGTTAACGCACCTTTACGAACCCCATTTAAAAGGTGATTTTTATATAAAACGCCTTTGTAACTGAGTATAGCACGCACTGTATCTGTGGCCTCAGCACCATTTTGCAGCCAATTAACGGCCTTATCAACGTTAATTTCAATGGTAGCAGGTTGAGTATTGGGGTCATAGTTTCCAATACGTTCAATAAAACGTCCGTCGCGTGGCGAACGAGCGTCGGCAACAACGATGTGATAATAAGGGCGTTGTTTTCTTCCTTGTCTTTTTAGTCTGATGCGTACAGCCATGGTCCTTAAGATTAAGTGTTACTGTAAAAGTTTTTTTATGAGGGGGCAAAGGTGCAACGAATTTTCGAATTATCCTATTTCTTTTAACCAAAACCCGCTGGGTTAAAATTCGCCAACTCACAAATCCGATTGAATTCAGATTCAGTTACCGGCGAAACGGACAATCGACTTTGACGCACCAATGCCATCCCCGAACAAATGGGATCCGCTTTAAGCTGGGCTAATGAAACGGTAGTTTCAAATGAAATCTTAGGCTCAACGTCCACAACAACCCATGGGCCCTCCGTGGCGGTTGGATCTGGATATGCCTCACGAACCACCTGAACAATTCCAACGATTTCCATGCCCTCATTGCTATGGTAGAAAAAGGCAAAATCACCATTCCGCATCGCCAATAGATTATTCTTTGCCTGATGATTACGCACTCCATCCCAAAAAGTACGGCCATCCGCCAACATATTTTCCCATGCGTACTTGAAGGGCTCCGACTTAATCAACCAAATTCTAGAATTCATACGTACAACAATTTTAACATCAGTTCTTTCATTAAAGCATCCTCAGGGGCAGAAGACCGATGAATACCTTTAGATTTATGGTCATATTCCCGTAAAATCTCAAGAGATTTAGCCGTTTTTTCCATCGTTATAGATTTAAGTGCTGATTGCATGTTCGCAGAATCAAAAACCCGAACCACCCGAAAAGGATCTCGACCTGGCTTTCCTTGCTTTTGCAACCGCTGATTTTCAAAATAGATGCTTTGAATGGCCAACAATTTTGAATAAAAATTATACAACACCCCGACCAACATAGGTAAAGGATACTTGTTGGTATTTCTGGCCATATACATGGTTGTACGCATCAACCTCACCTCATTCTTTTGGGCTAAGTAAGCCGGAATATCAAACATGTTGAATTCACGACTCAACCCAACCTGGTCAATAACCTTTTCCAACTTTATTTCAGCGCCGGCAGGAACAGAAAGCCGAATTTTCTCAATCTCAGATACAATGCGCGATAAATTAGACCCCAACAATTCCTTAAGGGCAAAAGCAGCACGAGCATCAAATTTCAATTGATTCTGCGCAGCCTTAGCCACAATAAAATCCACCAATCCCTCCTCTGACATTGGCTTTGCCTCAGAAAAGCGTGCGGATTTGGAGGAAATAAATGCCTTAATTGCCGATCTACGCTTATCCGGATCTTTATTCCTATGTAGAAAGGCCAAAACGGTACTGGAAGATGGAGCATTTAAATAAGGTGACAGCTTTTCCCATTCTCTTGCATGTAGATTTTGAGCCTCACGCACCAAAACCAACCTCTTTTCCGCCATCATCGGATAACTTTTGGCAATCGAAATTATCTGTTCAGCATTGGCCTCCGAACCATATAAAATATCAAGGTTAAATGATTTCTCCTCTTCCCTTATTACCGATTCCAATAACGCCTGCTCAATTTCATCTAAAAAAAAACCTTCTGTCCCACCAGCTAAAATCAAAGGAGAAGCGCCTGCAGAACGAATCTCCCGAACCAAATCTAGGGGCTTAACTTGCATAGCGTTATTGGTATTAAACTTCCGAGCAGAAACTCTGTTTTTCTTTATTTCAAACCATAAAAGTACTGCTTTATCAACTATTTTCAAGTCTACAACTACCAGAAACCACAGACCTCCGCCCTTTAATTTCCAAACACCTTTGGAATTTCGGAATTTTCAAGTTAATTTTGCCAACCCGTTTGGGAAAGCTTGTTAAAAGAATACCATTATGTCATCACTAATTCAGTTTGTAGAAGAGCAGTTGACCAAAAGAAATGAGCTGCCGCCATTTAAAGCCGGAGATACGGTCAATGTAGCGTATAAAATTCGTGAGGGCAATAAAGAGCGTATTCAGCAGTTCCAAGGTGTGGTGATTCAAAGAAGAGGTAGCGGTTCTACAGCCACATTTACTGTTCGAAAGATATCAGGCGGTGTAGGAGTAGAACGGATTTTTCCTGAAAACACGCCTTTTATTGATTCATTAAAGGTTTTACGAAAAGGTAAAGTACGTCGGGCACGTTTATTCTATTTAAGAGGTCTTTCTGGAAAGTCAGCAAGAATCAAAGAAAGAATCGTTGTCGCATAACATTTAATGTAAAAGCCAGTTTCTAAACTGGCTTTTTTGTTTCACAGCTTACTTACGCAAAGCACTTTTAAACATTGCTAGTTCAGAATTTGAAAACTGAAAAGGTGCTTTCTATCCTTTAAAATCTTAGTTGGTTACAGAACCTCAGTTGAATTATGTAGTGTCATGAGTTGCATTTCAATTAAAAAGTGTACACTTACCCTTGACATTTAAATTCAACTTCGGTAACTTCGTAGGACACTAGTGGGATCGTTCTTTATTGCTTCGTCACGTATTGGGGTGGCGAGGAACACTTCGGGTTATTTTTATGATGTGAAGTTTGTTTGAAG
>JAQCBQ010000058.1 GCA_027621385.1 Bacteroidota bacterium
AAACACCATAATGACTGGTTTTATTGCTTGAATACCAAGTCGATAGGTATTCCGCGTTGCGCCAGTCGGTCTAAATCGGCTTGAAGGTCGCTGCCAATCTTGCCTTGTTCTGCGAAGGCCTTTTGAACTCCGGCGTAATCGCCCGTGCCTTGCAGCGTCAGGATTAAGGCCGACAGGCCCTTCATGGCGGCCTCCATTTTGGCCATATTCACCGTGTATTTTCCGGAGTTTGACTTTTGAAATGCGCCTTGTTCCAAGAAATAATTAAAGCGCATCATATTGGCTTGTCCGTGTGCGCTGGCCGCGCCGAATCGAACGGAGCGGAAAATACCAGCCATAAATGTGACGTAAAAATCTTCTAAATTCCCTTGAATTTCGCCCATGCTGTGCAGCTGGTGAATCATGTACAGACCGAGAATGTCGGCTTTTCCTTCTTCAAGCGCAGAGGCGTGGTCTTGCAAGGCGGTGCGCACCAAAACGCCGGGCTGGCCAACCACCTCTTTAATGCCAAGGCCATGGGCCACTTCGTGGAACATAATGGTATTAAAAAAGGCATCGAAGGTGATGTGTTTCCATTGTGATGAGTCGATAAGTTCTTTTGCAATGGGCTGTAGAATTTTATCAAACTTGGCTCGGATTACATTTTTTAGCTGCAATCGGCGGGTGCCCCATTGCTGTTGAATGCGTTCGTCGTTGGGCAGATTGATGGCGATGGTTTTGGAGCCGCTGTTGCATTCGCCGGCATAATATACCACATCATAGGCGTTGATTTCAGAGGCGTCGCCGCTGATGGCGGGCTTAAATTCGGCGGGTACGGGAAGCCCTGCCTGCAAACCGGGCAGCAGCTTGGTAAATCGTTCCAGTTTTTGGCTCCATTCCATGTCTTTGATAAGAACATAGGCTTCAAAACCAGCTTTATAGCCGTATAATTTATCTTCATAGGTTTCGATGGGGCCAATAACAATGTCGATGGGGTTGGATTTCATCTTCATCCAAGCCAAATCACTGTCGTAATATTGGTTGCTGAGGAAGGCGGCGGCGCGTTTTTTAAGGTAATCGGCCAGAGCGGGATCGGGGCAGATTTTGGCCGCTTTTTCGAGTAATCCTGCCGCTTTTTTAAGCTGAGGTTCAAAGGCTTTGCTGTAAGGGACAGCATCCAATCGGCCGGTGGAGTTGCGCCGAATTAGCGTGTATAGGTCGGTTTTTTGGGGGTTGGGAAGGGAGTCGAATTCCGACTTCGACATATTTGGGGGATACAGATTGGCTCCGGCTGGTTTTTCTCCGGCCATAGAGATAAAGGGTTGGTTGTCGTTGAGTCGATCCCAAGGGCCATAATTGATTTCGGCGAATCGGCGAACGGCGGGATGGGACAATTGAGCCAGGAAGGGCTCTTTTTCTCCATAGGCCTGAAGCCAGAACAACTCGTCCATGACTTGGGCGGCCTCTTTGAGAAGGGGGAGCATTTCTTGGTAGCGGGAATCGAGTTTGGCTTGAAGCTCGCTGCTCAACTGGATTTCAGCATAGGTGTTCAATCGATTTTCGATGTGCTTAATTTCGTCAGCCGAGACAGAAATTGGTTGAATTTCGGCCATGCCGGGTCCGCCGCAGGCAGCCAGCAAGAGGGCAAAGGTGGCTAGGCTAAAAACGTATTTCATAATTCTAACTTATTGAATTACAATTAAATTGTGATTTTTCTTTCCTTTTTGAACGAGCAAGTATTTTCCTTGAATTAGATTTTCAGGAGCAGGGAGGAAATCGTTGGCAACTCGAGATTGGTTGACAGATACAGCGTTGGATTGGATCATGCGCCGGGCTTCTCCTTTTGAGCTGAAAATGGAGGTTTTGACGGCGAGCAGGTCGGCCAGTTCCGAGCAGGAGGACAGATCGGAGTGGGAGATGAAAAACGTAGGAACTCCATTAAAAATTTGTAGAATTTCTTTATCGGACAGGGATTTGAGTTCTTCGGTGCTGGCTTTTCCGAACAGGAAATTGCTGGTTTTTTCGGCCATGATAACTCCTTCTTGTCCGTGAACGCGTTGGGTAATGTCTTCGGCCAGGCAGCGTTGCAATTTCAATTCGTGGGGGGCCCCTTGATGCTCAGATTCAAGGGCTTCTATTTCCTCTTTCGATTTCAGCGTAAAGATTCGGATGTATCGGGCGGCGTCGGCATCGGAGCTGCGCAGCCAGAATTGGTAAAAATCGTATACGGATGTTTTTTCGGGGCTTAGCCAGACGTTGCCGGATTCGGTTTTACCAAATTTGGTTCCGTCGGCTTTGGTGATAAGAGGCGTAGTAAAGGCAAAGGCTTCTCCTCCGGCTTTTCTGCGGATTAATTCAGTGCCCGTGGTCATATTGCCCCACTGGTCGGTTCCGCCCATTTGCAAGCGGCAATGGTGGTGTTGGTAGAGGTAATAGAAGTCGTACCCTTGAAGCAGCTGATAGGTGAATTCTGTGAAAGACATTCCTGTTTCTAGGCGTTTTTTTACCGATTCCTTGGCGGTCATGTAGTTGACGGGAATGTGTTTGCCTACATCTCGGATAAAATCAATGAATCCCATATTTCCGAACCAATCCAAATTGTTTAGCAATTTGGCGGAGGAAAAATCCAAAAAAGCTTCCATTTGCTTTTGAATGGCTTGGGTATTGTGGGCAATGGTGTCTGGAGTCAGCAGATTCCGTTCTTGGGATTTTCCGGAGGGGTCTCCCACCATTCCTGTTGCGCCTCCAATTAAAGCAATGGGAGTGTGTCCGGCGCGTTGCAAATGAACTAGGAGCATAATTTGGACCAAGTGGCCGACGTGCAAGGAGTCGGCGGTAGGGTCAAAACCCACATATCCTGCGATAGGGCCTTGGTTTAGCCAATCTTCGGTGCCGGGCATGACATCTGCCAGCATGCCTCTCCATTTCAGCTCGTTCAGAAAATTATTCATGGGTTCAAAGGTAATTATTTTGGGTTGGGTGTAGGCTTTGGTGTGAAAAGCGTGGTTCAGGCTAGACTGCCGATTTTTACCACAAAGATTCTCCAAGGGAGGCACGGAGTTCACAGAGTTTTGGGGTTGAAGGAGGGGGTGGTTGCTTTTACAACAACGCCTTTGCGGCCTTTGCGCCGGCATTGTGTTTTTTGTGGTGAAAAAAACTGGTTCAGGCTTGGACAACCCTTTATAGTAGAAAGTCCGTCAAGGAAGCCTATCCTCTAAGTTACAAACAGAAAACAGCTCAACTCTTCATCGATTCTTAAACAAAATCGATAAAACCGGCCCATCTAGGCCTGAGATTCTAAAATTCTTCTAATTTTGCTGAGCATTTAAACCCTCGTTATTCAACGCGAATTTTCGCTAACTTAAATGATTATGAAGAAGTTGACCGCTTTTCTACTGCTTTTGACCATGTTTTTGAGCCCCGCTGTTGCATTGGCCCAAGGTACTGATTCCAGTTCAGCCCAACCTGCTGTTGAGGCTGTAGCCGAGGCGCCTGCCGAGGCGCCTGCTGAAACTGCTGCTGAGCCCGAAGAGGCTGTTGCCACTACAGAAAAAGGATTCCGTGAAATTTTGAAAGACAAATTCATTGAAGGGGATTATGTGTGGATGTCGCCCATTCTTATTTGTTTAATTATTGGTTTGGCTGTAGCCATTGAGCGGATTATTTATTTGAACATGGCGACCATCAATACCAAGAAATTCTTGACCGAATTGGAGTCGGCGCTAAAGAGCGGTGGAGCCAAAGCCGCGTTGACCGTATGCCAAAACACGCCTGGTCCAGTTGCCGGTATTTTTGCTGAAGGCTTAAATCGGGCTGACGAAGGTATTGATGTGGTTGAGAAAGCGGTGGTGTCGTATGGAGGCGTTGAGATGGGTAAAATGGAGCGCGCTTTGCCTTGGTTGTCTTTGTTTATTTCATTGGCTCCCATGCTTGGTTTCTTGGGTACTGTAATCGGTATGATTGGTGCCTTTGACCGGATTGAAGCGGCAGGCGATATTTCACCTACCGTTGTAGCTGGTGGTATTAAAGTAGCTCTTTTGACTACGGTTGGCGGTTTGATAGTTGCCATTATACTTCAGATTTTCTACAACTACATTATGTCAAAAATTGAAGGTTTGGTCAATGAAATGGAAGAGGCTTCGGTCAATTTTATTGATTTGTTGGTGAAAAACGGAGTTGCTAAAAGCAAGAACGACTAAATTCAATTCGGATGAAATCATATCTTAAATTTTTGGGCCCGGGTCTGACCTACATTATAGGAGGGTTAGGTTTGTTGGGCTTCATCTTGGTGATGAGTACGGGATTGAGCAAAGAAGATGTTGAGCTAATGACCTTGAATGCCGATGGAGAGGCCGCTGGGGCGGTTTCGCGCTTCAATGGTTCGGTTGGTTTTTTCATGGGTCTTACCTTGGCAGCGGTAGGATTGGCGGCAGGTCTTATTTTTGCTTTTGTTGGTCGTACTGCCATTCAAGACAGCAAAAAATTGAAGAAGCCGTTGATGTTTACTGCCGGCATTGCCGCCATTTTTGCATTCAGTTTTTTGTTCGCCTCTGGCCGTGAGTCGTATGACCTTGCCAATAAATCAATGGAAACGGTGGAGTTTATCAATAGCGTTGCCGATGGGGCTTTTTATTTTGCTGATGCGGCGTTGTTGACGATGATGATTATGCTCGGGCTATCAGTGGCAGCCATTGTATATACCGAGGTGTCCAAAATGCTAAAATAAGTTCCATGGCTCGATCTCGTAGCAGAAAACCCCTTCCGGAAATCAATTCCGGCTCCATGGCCGACATCGCCTTTCTGCTCCTGATTTTCTTTTTGGTTACGACCACGATGGATCAGGAATTCGGCCTGCCAAGGGAACTCCCGCGTAAAATTGAAGAACAAACCCCACCCCCTCCGGTAAAGGAACGGAATGTGCTGTTGGTGTATGTAAACCGCAACAACGATTTGTTGGTGAACAATGAATATGGAGATATTAAGTCGCTAAAAGAGCGGGTAAAGACGTTTGTAGCCAATCGAAAAAACCGGACAGATTGGCCTGAAAAAGATGCTCCCGAGGAATTTGGCAGCGATGGACATACCTTTGTTTTTCAAAAGTCCAAAGGCATCGTGGCCCTTCAAAACGACAGGTTGACCAGTTACAAAACATACATTGAGGTTCAAGATGTATTGACTCAGGCCTTCAATGAATTGCGGAACGAGCTGGCGAAGGAGAAATATGGAAAAACCTTTGAGGAGTTGAGCCAATTGTCATCTAAAGGTCAGACCGACGATATTCAGGAGGAAGCAACCATAAAAATGCAGGCCGTTCAAAAGGCAATTCCGATGGCCATATCAGAAGCTGAACCCATTAAATCGAAATAAACATGTCAAAGTTTAAAAAGAGAGGAGGGGGAAGTAGTTCACCAGGCATTAATACCGCCTCCCTGCCCGATATCGTTTTCATGTTGCTTTTCTTTTTTATGGTGGCTACACGAATGCGTGAAGTTACGCTGCAAGTAAAAGTGACAAAGCCCGGCTCTAGCCAAGCGGTTAAAATTGCTGCGGAAGATCGGAATAAAATCATTTCGGTATATGTAGGGAAACCGACCAAAGCTCAATTGTATGGGTCAGCACCGCGAATGCAGTTGAACGATGTTATCGCGGATGTGAAAGATGTAGGTCCTTTTGTGTTGGAAGAAATGAATCGCTTGCCGGAAGTTGATCGCAAAAAGGCCTTTGTTTCCATTAAAGCCGATGAAGAAATTTCAACGGGAATTATTACTGACATTAAGGAGGCTCTGCGCGATGTGGACGCGCTTAAAATTCAATACGGAACGCGCAAGACAGCTTCATTGTATTGATTCACGTGTTTTTTGTTTTTACCCTGTTCGTTTGGGTAGGTTTTTTGTGTTGACAGGAGCTGGTTTGCCCCGTTCATTACGCGGTCTGGTTTAGAGCACGTCTTTAAACACGTTCCCTTCGGGAAATTCCGACATCTTTCCTTTTACTCCCGTATCTTTATGCTGTGAATCCAATACTCAACGACATATCTTCCCTTCGTCATTGGTTGGCAGATGGGGCTGACTTTTTGAAGATTTCAGGACCATGTTCGGCTGAAACCCCTGAGCAGGTGGAAGAAATGATGCAGGCCCTAACCCAGGTGCCTGGGCTTCATTATGTTCGATTTGGGGTATGGAAACCGAGGACGCGGCCCAATTCGTTTGAAGGAAATGGAACTCCGGCCCTTGAATGGTTGAGGGACTCGGCTCGGGGAACCGGTTTGCCTCAAATGGTAGAAGTTGCCAATCATACCCATGTGGAGGCTGCGCTAAAGGCCGGGATTGAAGCTTTATGGATTGGAGCACGAACAACGGTGAACCCCTTTAGTGTCCAAAACATTGCCGATTCCCTTAGGGGTGTTGATGTGCCGGTCTTTGTTAAAAACCCAATAAGTCCAGACCTACCCTTATGGCTGGGAGCCTTAGAGCGTGTCCATGCTTCGGGCATCAGGAAATTGGTCGCGGTGCATCGTGGGTTTACCTCGTACGACGCTCATCCATACCGGAATGCCGCGCGCTGGGAGATACCCTTGCAGTTAAAGGGAATGATTCCTGAATTGCCCGTTATCTGCGACCCCAGTCATATCGCCGGCCGCCGAGATTTGGTGCCCGAGGTGGCGCAGAAGGCCCTGGACTTTGGATTGCAAGGCCTGATGGTAGAAAGCCACCCCAACCCAGAATTGGCATGGAGCGATGCCGCCCAGCAATTGTATGTGCATGATTTGAATGCGTTTTGGACAGACCTTGAATACTCAAGCACAACAGGCCCTTCAGCGGAATTTAATGACCGCCTATGGGCCCTGAGAAAATTGATAGACAGCCTGGATGAAGATTTATTGAATGTGTTGGCCCGCCGCATGGAATACACCCGAGAAATTGGGCAGCATAAGGCCGACCATAATATTACTTTGTTTCAATTGGAACGTTGGAACGAAATTCTTTCAACACGAACACAGCGTGCCGAGGAATTAGGTTTGGATGCCGAGTTCGTTCGAACCATGTGGATGGACATGCACCAACGAGGACTTGAAATTCAAGCGCGTGCGGTAGAATCGGCTCGCAGGGTTGAACCTCCGGTTAAGGAGTAAATGAGCCTGATTGGTTCTTTTGAAATATAGCTTTACGGAGCACCAATTGCTGTGTTCGGTTTGAAATATGAAAGGGAGCCGCAAAAGGCAGTGAGGGGGAATGCGGCAAATTTTCTATTCCAAATCCTCCCATGTATTCCACAATAATGTCACTCCTACGGGGTTCAGATGTTGTGGGTGCCAATGTTTTCTACAATAATGTCACTCCTACGGGGTTCAGATGTTGTGGGTACCAATGTTTTCTACAATAATATCACCCCTACGGGGTTCTGATGTTGTGAGCTTTAAAACCTTCTACAATATTTTCACCGTTATGGGGCTCTGATGTTCTGAGCTCCAATAATTCCATGGGTGGCTTATTCCTGGATATCGCCCTCTGTGCCCGTTGCGCCGACATGGTGTTCTTTGTGTTAAAAAACACATCAAGGCCAAGCCGCCATTTTTTAACACAAAGGCCGCAGGGCAGGAAATACCCCCCATGATATCAAACAGGACTTTAAAAAATTAAAAAAAGCGGGAAATGTCAGGCAACCTCTGATGGTGGCTTTGCTCTTGCATTGAGGTCCATCAAGGTGGATTGTATCAAAGTAGGCTGAAAAACGAAATTACCTACCGCTCTTGGTTGCCTTTCTGGGGGGCTGCCGGAAGCGAACAGGAATCCACTTTCCCCCAAATCCTATATCTATTTTTTGACCAAATCCGATAAAATAAACTCCGGATTGGGCGGGGAATTACCCTTAATATCAAGGCCAAAAACCGCCATCCACCTCCCAAATCCCAGGCCAAGGCCAAAACGGCCGCCTCACCCATATGCCAATGCTGTTGGCCCGAAAAATACACCACGCAATCCCTTGATATTTCAAGAGGCCAAGGGCAATCTGAAGGCCAATTACGAGCATCAGAAATGTTGAATTTTGGCTGATTCGTTCTGTTGCTTAGCCATTGGCCGAGCCTAGAACAAAACGCACATTCGCTATCCAGCAAAACCAAAAAAGGAGATGAGATTTTAACGTTCTTTTGGACTCGGTTTTCCATACGCCAATGGTTTATTTGCTTGTTAAATAATACCTTTATCAAAGTTAATGTTTAATATGCGCAACTTCATTCTACCTGTTTTAACGTTGGTTTTACTCTGGGCTTGTGGTGGAAAAGAGTCAGAAAGCAATCCGATGCAAGCGACCATTGACTCGCTAGAAATGGCGAACAGCAACCAGCAAAGTGAAATTGATTATTACTTGGCAGACTTCATGGAAATCCAAAATGTAATGGATTCGGTGAAGTCGCGGCAAGCCATCATAGCTAGTGCCGGCAGTAGTCCAGAATTGAGCTCAAACACCAGGGCCAATCTGACCAACGACCTTTTGGAATTGGAAACGCTTTTAAATGAGGGAAAGGCCAAAATTGAATTGCTGAAAAAAGAAGTGAGCCAATCTAAAAAGAACATGAAATCCCTTCAGGCGCTGATTGCGAATCTTCAAAAAAACCTCGAAGAAAAAGACGGACAAATTATTGCGCTGAAAAAAGAGCTGGAGAAGGTCAACGTACGGGTACAGACGGTCGAGCGGTCGTTTGATAGCCTGGCAATCTCGCACGCCCGTCGAGGTGCTCGTATTGAGCAGCAAACAGAAGTTATTAATACTGTCTTTTGGGCCACCGGAACCTACACCACATTAAAAGATAAAAAAGTGATTAGTTCTGGTGGGTTTTTGAATGCCCGCAGTGGTGCTCGAATTTCCTCTGATTTCAATCAGGATTACTTTAAGTCGGCCGATCGGCGCAAGTTGATTGAAATTCCATTGGGAACCCGGAACATTCATTTTGCAACCAATCACCCCAGCACTGCCTATGAATTGGTGAAGACCGATTTTATGATTGAAAAACTGGTTATCACCGATCCAGAAGCATTCTGGAGTTCCTCGCGCTACTTGGTTATTATTTTGGATTGATTCCATGAATGAGGAGTACCGGAAGCGAACTCAAACGGTTCAATCCCGGAAGCGAGAAGTGAACACCCTGTTTTCCAGCATTTCTCGCTGGAAACCCGCTCAGCAAAATGCCGCTTTTCATCAGGCCCACGAAAAGGCTTTTGAGCATACCGATTGCTTGTCATGTGCCCGGTGTTGCAAAGAAACAGGCCCCTTGTTTACGAATAAAGATGTGGATAAACTCGCCCATCATTTAAAAATCAGTCCGGGGCAACTTCAAGATACCTACCTAAGGCTGGATGAAGATGGAGACTGGGTGCTCAAATCTACACCTTGTCCGTTTTTGATGGAAGACAACCGTTGTTCGGTGTACGAGGCCAGGCCGAGAGCCTGCAGGATGTACCCCCACACGGATCATGCAAGCATGTCGGAAGTGCTTGATTTGACTAAGAAAAATGCGCGAATTTGTCCGGCTGTGGCTCATATTGTATTGAACTGGTTGGAGAGCCCCCCCAACCACCTTAAATAATCCGAGTACCTTCGTGGCATGCAGCCCATACGCATTGTAGGAAACGGTCTTGCCGCTCATGTTCTGGCCCAAACTCTCATTCAACGGGGCCTGGAGGTCGAGGTGTTTGCCGCGGATTTTCCCGGCGCAGCTTCAAAAGCAGCCTGGGGATTGCTCAATCCGGTGCATTTAAAAACCAAGACGCTAACCTATGGGGCCTTGGGGTTTGATCGGGCTTCGGCTTTTTATACCGATTGCCAAGAACGGCTGCATGCTCATTTTGTGGAACCGGTCGTGTTGCGGCACTATTTTCGAGATGAACTGGAAAAAAACGGATGGATTCAGGCTTGGCAGGAAGGGCTACATCAGCACATTCGCTGCGCTGACACCTATGTGGAGGTGTTGCGCGCCGCTTCCATTTCTATTCCGCATTTTTTATCGGCATCGCAGCTGGATTTGGAACGGCGGGGATATTGGCGGAACTCGCTTGGATTGGAAGCGGAACTGAAGAACATTCCCCCTTCAAACTGGGTGGTGTGGGCACAGGGAGTATGGGCATGTTCCTCTTCCTTGTTCGGATGGGTGCCCTTACGTCCATCGGCCGGAGTTCAGGCAGAATGGAATCAACCCAGCTCGGATTTTCAACCCTTGGTTGTTCATCGGGGATTCTTTTTGGGCCAAGATCCAGCCAATCCCAGCGTTCATCGCTTGGGAAGCACCTACAGTTGGAGTCAAGACCCCGACGATCATGCCCAAGCAGAACAAGAGCTAATTCGATCGTTGCCAACCTATCCAGAGGCTCAATCACCAAATTCATTGAGGTTTAGTTTGGGGTATCGGCCTGCCAGCGGCGATAGAAAGCCCATCGTTGGTCATCACCCTGAATTTCGCAACCACCTGTTTTTTAATGGATTGGGAAGCAAAGGATTGCTTTTAGCTCCGCAACTTGCTGATTTATTGGCAGATATTTGTGTACATTCGGATTGTGAAATTCCACCTGAAATCAATATTGCCCGTTTTTACAAACGGTTTAAATCAGGTCGTTAAGAGCTTCATTTGGATTTGTGGTTGTTTTTTCGCCCTATCGATTTCGGCTCAACCCAGAACAACAATCCATGTACTTATGCTGGGCGACAGCCATATGGTAGGTTATTTCGGCGAACATCTGCAGCGGCATCTGCATCAGCTGGGTAGTTTTCATATTTTATCTGTAGCTATCGGCGGTGCCGGCAGCCAAACCTTTGCTGTTTCAGAACTAAAGAATGCCTGTTGTGGCTATCGAATCCGCCGCACCTGGGCCGACGATAGCATTGGATATTCAAGTGAAATCCGTGTTGTTGACGGATTGCCGCGCGCAAATTTTAAGCCAATAGGCCGAACCTGGAGCAGAAACTTAGACAGCCTCATGGTCTATTGGCAACCCAATATTGTGGTTGTAGAACTGGGCAACAACCGAATTGACAACCATGCCGGACTTCTTCAGAAAATCCGTAAATACAAACCTTACATTCCTATTTATTGGCTCAGTCCTTTTTTACGTTCGGGATTGCAGAGCCGCATAGCCAGCATACAAAGGGTGTTGGCAAAAGATGAAAATGCCCTGATGGTACCTGCCTGGGATTTAGCGGGACACGACACGCTTTCGACCTTTCATATGAGTTCCATTCGGGCCCGGCGGGTAACGGAGCGATTGGCGCAGCGAATCTACGACACCCTGACGGCCCGAAATTCTGCATTGCTTTTCCATCCGCTGAATTCAAAAAAATAATCCAATTTTTGTTCGGAATCCGGCTTAAATTAAACAGGCCTTTAGTTCGGGGCCTTCAGCCATTTTTCCCGCTGGGGCGTCCTATTTGGCAATTGAATTTCAATCCAATACACATTGGGCTCCAATTCCCTTGTTTCAAGTTCGTTCCCCGGTCCATGTTCAAGCCGCAATTGTCCCATAGCGTCATATACCTTCCACTCCAAAGGGGTTTCAGTGCCCCGATATCGAATCAAATTGCCGCCCGGGTTTGGCCAAACCAAGCTAGATGGATTCAACTTCAGGGGTATTCCTGAGCTGCAGGGTAGGCGGTTAATGTAGTTCCAAACTTGGTTGGTGAAGATGGGCGTAACCGCGGCACTTCCGCTGTTTGGGCTTTCTCCCATCCGCACCCAAACCAAACCTTGGCTGGGAGCCACACAAATAATCTGTCCATCTTTGCCCTGGGCTGCAAACATATCGTGGGGCGCATCGGGGAATAGAGGGCCCGGAAATACCAGCTGTGAGGTAGGCATCATAAATGAACTTTGCCCATTCAGCCAGGTCAAATATCCGTACGATCGATTGAGCGACTGAGAAGGACGTGTCATCTGTCCAAAAAATGCAGTATCGCTCAGCACCGGAGTTCCGTTCCAATCTCCCCGGTTTTGCAACAATAAGCCATATCTGGCCATGGACCTAAGCGTACTAAAAAATACATTGTTGTAGCCCAGCATAAGGTACAGTCCGTTTATGCCCGTTGTGGGTCGGATTCGGGATTGAACAAGGGCATTCGCATTTTGCCCTGTGGCATACAGCAAGACAGAATCCAACAGGGTGTACACGGCATTGTGGTAGGCCCAGCGGGTTCCGGCATCTGTCAGGAATTGCAAACAGGTATCAAGGGTGCAATCGGACATGTTTAAGCCATCGTCCAGTCCGGCATCTAGGGCGAGCTGATGCCGTATTGTAATCAGGCCTTCCTTGTTGGCGGGGGCCGAGGTCCAGCCCGAGCCCAAATATTGGCTGCTGCTATCCGACAGGCTTAAATGCCCTTCTTGCTGAGCGATTCCCACCAACATGGCGGTTAGCGTTTTTCCGGCCGAGGCCCAATACCAAAGGCTATCTTGAGTAAAAGAGCCAAAGTACGTTTCCAGCACAATTTTACCTTGATTTAAAAGGATAAAACCTTTGCTGTTGTTGGCTTGCAAAAAGGCATACAGGCTGTCAATATTGTCTTGACACCAGCCTAAATCGCTGAAGTTTTGGGTTTGCCAAGTGCCGGTGGCAGGCGGAAAATACAGAGGTTGGCTCTGCAATTTCGCCATGGAAATCGGAAGGAATGCGATGAAAAGCAAAAGATAGCGCACAATCCAGCGTAATTTTTAAGTGTTATACAAGTCAGTGCTTTTCAAAATCAAAACGTTTAATGTCGGCATTAAATTTAGTTGAAAAGGCATGATTTTTAGGGCGGCAAACGGG
>JAQCBQ010000059.1 GCA_027621385.1 Bacteroidota bacterium
CGCTACACGGATTCCCCCTCAAAAGGAATCCAGCCCCGCCAATTCTGCAACCCGATTTGATAACCGAAAAGAAAATGGGATGATTCGAGAAGACAATCCTCCTCGTCAAATTCGTTCTGTCCCGCCAGCCCCCGCAACCAACACCCGCCGCAAGGCTACCTTTGGTGAAGGCAGTAGGACAGTTCCCAGAAGTCCTTCAACTCCGCCAAGGTCAACTCCATCGTATTCTCCTAAACCACGTCCAGCTGCTCCACAATCGGTACCAAGGGTGACGCCTCCTTCAAATCGAAGTTCCAGTCCGCCTCCCCGAAGTTCTTCTCCAGCTCCTCGAAGCAATTCTTCAACCCCAGTCAAACGGCCCAGATGATTCGATATTGCTTTTTATTTCTTGGGAATCAGCGGCTTTCAATCCCTGCGGTTTTAGCCTTGATGTGCTGCACTTCAAGCCTTGGCTTTGCTCAATATGCCGATGATGCCCTCCGCTTTTCTATATATAACGTACAAGGAAGTAGCCGCTTTATTGGAATGGGCGGAGCCATGGGAGCTGTAGGGGCCGATTTTACCACGGCTTCCTACAATCCGGCAGGCATTGGTTTTTTTCAACGGCAGGCCTTAAGTTTAAGTCCCGGACTGAATTGGGCCAACACCAATTCCGACTGGATTTCAAAACAAACCGATACCAAGACCTTATTTCAATTTGGAAGCGCCGGTTTGGTGCTGACCCGCCGCAGCAATCCCAATTCAAACCACGGTCTTCAGTTCTTTAATTTTAGTATTGGATACAACCGCCTAGCGTCGTTCAACCAACGCATCCTGATTCAAGGAAATCAAGCCGTCCAAACCCTTGGTTCCTATTTTTCCCAATTGGCCAATGGGACCTTCCATTCCGGCTTAGATCCGTTTTCCACGGGCTTGGCCTTTCAAACCTATTTAATTGATTCTATTCCCGGCAGCAATGGATTTGCTTATGAAACTCTAGGGTCTATCGACGGGCAATCTGTTACTACATCCCGACAGATTAGCCGTTCCGGAGCGCATGGTGAGGTGGTTATCAACAGCGCCATTAATTATGCCCACCGATTCTACTTGGGCGCTACATTGGGCATTCACCGACTTGATTTTGAACAAGAGTCTACCTTCTTAGAGCAAAATACATCCGACCCCAATCCATTCTACAATTCCACCGAATGGAGAGACAATCTGTTGGTTACCGGAACAGGATTTTCCTTTAAAATCGGAGCCATTTACCGAATAACCGATGCTTGGAGGCTTGGTTTGTCCATTCATTCGCCCATTTTTATGAGCCTTGAAGAACAGTTTAACAGCCGCATGACAACTACATTCTCCTCCGCCAATTACATGTCCCAAAGTCCCGATTTTCAGTATGCCTATGATGTAAATTTACCCTGGCGCTGGCAGCTCTCCACTGCCTACGTTTTAAAAAAGAAAGCCATCTTCGGATTGGAATATGAACAGGTAAATTACGCTGGCATTTCGTTCGCCCCAGCCCTTGATTTTTCTGTCGAAAATACCATGGTTGACTCGGCTTTTGGGCTGAGTCATATCCTGAAATTTGGAATGGAATACAAATTGGAAGGGCTATATCTGCGAGCTGGATATCAATTTCAAAGTTCCCCAAGAATGAATCCCATATCCAGCTCCATGCACCTTAATACCTTTACCGGAGGCATAGGTTGGCAAGTCCGGAAATGGGTGACTTTAGATGCGGCTTTCGCCTTGCACCAGCGTACGAACCGTCAATCGGTTTTTGAGGGTTTCGCCGACCTTCCTCAGGCGAATGTGGAACAACAAAATGCGTTGTTCCAACTTTCGGCTACGCTCTTTTTCTAATCGTTTGATTTCTTAAGCCAAAACTTCGGCCACCTTTTGGGCCGCTTCTTCCAGCTGAATCACTGAGAATACTTTCAAACCAGATTCATCGATGAGTGTCTTGGCTTCCTTGGCATTGGTTCCTTGAAGGCGCACAATGATGGGTACATGAATGTTGCCCATATTTTTGTAGGCATCAACTACGCCCTGTGCAACGCGATCGCAACGCACAATTCCTCCAAAAATATTGACCAAAATTGCTTTTACATTTGAATCCTTTAGAATGATTCGGAAAGCTTGTTCAACACGAGCAGCATCGGCGGTACCACCTACATCCAAAAAGTTTGCAGGCTCACCACCGCTCAACTTAATGATGTCCATGGTGGCCATAGCCAGTCCGGCTCCGTTCACCATGCAGCCCACATTCCCGTCCAACTTCACATAATTCAAATTGTATTGACCTGCTTCCACTTCGGTAGGGTCTTCCTCGCGCTCATCTCTCAATGCCGCCAATTTAGGATGACGGAACAACGCGTTGTCATCCAAGTTTACTTTGGCATCCACAGCCACAATTTTATCATCGCTGGTTTTAAAAACCGGATTGATTTCAAACATCGATGCATCAGCACCCAAGTAGGCCGCATACAGCGCCTGAACAAATTTCACCATTTCTTTGAATGCCGCTCCACTCAATCCTAGATTAAAGGCGATTTTCCGAGCTTGGAAGCCCTGAAGCCCTACGCCCGGATGAATTTCTTCTTTGAATATTTTTTCTGGTGATTTCTCGGCCACTTCCTCAATATCCATTCCACCTTCTGGTGAATAAACAATGATGTTACGACCTGAACTGCGGTCAAGCAAGACCGACATATAAAATTCGGCGGTAGCTGAAGGACCTGGGTAATATACATCTTGCGACACCAATACCATATGAACATGCTTGCCTTGTTCTCCGGTTTGCTTGGTCACCAAATTCATTCCAATTATGTTCTCGGCTTTCTCCCGTACTTCATCCAAGGTTTTGGCCAATTTAATTCCTCCACCTTTGCCTCGACCGCCGGCATGCACTTGGGCCTTGATCACCCACCATTCGGTACCGGTTTGAGCTTGTAAATCTTGAGCGGCCTGAACGGCTTCTTCCGGACTGTTTGCCAATATACCTTCCTGAATGGCAACACCATAGGATTTTAAAATGTCTTTAGCCTGATATTCGTGGATGTTCATGCGAAATAGTTATAGGCACAAAAATAAAATAAAAGCCCAAGTGTCGCCTGCCTTTTTTGAATTTAATACACAGATGTTGGGCGGCAAACGGGCTTTCCAGGGTAGTCCTCGGTGTTGGGTTGCGGGGCTTGCGGGTTTGCGGGGGCTCCCAAGGTCGCCTCCGCACCGCGCAGCCCCAAGCACCCAACCCCTGTGGGCTACCTCTGTCAATCCCTGCCGCTGGGCCTCTCAAGCCCAATGCCGCTGGACTTCCATCAATACATCATGATTTCATAACAGGCACCGAGATTAAAACGGCCGGGCAATAAAGCCTCCACCCAATACCTCGTCGCCCTCATAAAATACAGCCGACTGCCCAGGAGCAATGGCTTCAACAGGATGTTCAAAAACTACTTCTACCAGATCTCCATTGGTGTACAGCGTGGCCGGTGCGCCCCGATCTTTGTACCTGATTTTTACTGTGGCCCGATGCCCCTCTTCCAATTCAGCGTATTTCTGCAAATTCACGTTGCGAACCAACATGGTTTGCTGCTGCAATTCCGCCCGAGTCCCCAGCACCACTTCATTGCTCTCCGGCCGAATGGCCGTTACGTAGGCGGGTTCTCCCAAGGCAATTCCCAATCCTTTTCGTTGACCAACAGTGAAAAAGGGATACCCCTGATGGGTACCAAGTATGTTGCCTTTCGAATCAATAAATCGACCTTCCTGCATAGACTGGATTTGTTCTGGCCGCTTACGCTGCAAGAATCCCCGGTAATCGTTGTCAGGAATAAAGCAAATCTCATAGCTCTCGGCTTTCTTAGATAAGCGCTCAAATCCGGCTTCAGCTGCCAGTGCCCGAATTTCAGACTTTCTGTACCCTCCAATGGGAAACATGGTTTTAACTAAGGCTTCTTGCTTTAATCCCCACAGCACATAGCTCTGATCTTTTTGAAGGTCCAAGCCGGTACCCACCACATACCGTCCGTTTTCTTCTCGTACACGGGCATAGTGCCCCGTGGCAATGTAGGCGCAATCCAATTGCTCAGCGCGCTTGGCTAAGGCATCCCATTTGATGTGGGTATTGCATAGTACGCAGGGGTTGGGTGTTCTTCCGGCCAAGTACTCGTCCACAAAATTATCGATTATGGCTTCTCCAAATTCCGAACGGATATCCAAAATATAATGAGGGAAACCCAATTCCACGGCCATTGCCCGGGCATCGTTGATGTCATCTAGACTGCAACAACCCGTTGTTTTGCGGCCACCTCCACTATGGGCATAATCCCATGTCTTCATGGTAATTCCAATCACCTCGTAACCTTGCTGATGCAAGAGCATGGCGGCAACCGAACTGTCAATTCCACCACTCATGGCTACCAATACGCGTCCTTTTGTGCTCATGTTAGTAATCCGAATACCCCTTCTGTCTGAATTGCTCCTTTAAATACTCTTCCGGCACATATTCTTTGGTCTCCGGAATCTGAACTTTAGATCGGTCGGCAGGATGCAGTTCCCCATGAATGTACCTTAACACCACTCGAACTTTCCCGTCCTCATGGTAGTACGTAAAGGTGCCATGCCGCAAATCATTTTCATAAAATCCCGAGAGTGCCAATCGACCATTGCTATGAAAAAACGCAATATGCCCTTGCATCTTGTTGTTTTTGTAAACTCCCCTGGCTTTTAATGTTCCCGAATCAAAATACTGCTCCCACAATCCTTCCCTCAGTCCTTGATTGTACACCCATTTTTCATATAATTTACCATTGAAATGAAATTGTTTGATGGTGTCGTTCAACAATCCCTTCAAATACCGTTCTTCAGACATGAGCTTTCCATCTGTATCGTAAAAAAACCAGCGCCCATGTCGTTTTTTATGCTTGTACATGCCTTCCCCGGCTACCTGCCCATTGGGATGATAAAACTTGGCATTGCTGAAGGAAGTATCCACCAAGAATTCCATTTCTGATTTTAATTTACCCTGCTCAGTAAAATAAACCCAGCGCCCTACTTGGCGGCCATCTTTAAACAGACCTTCTGATTTTTTACTGCCGTTTTCATACCGAAGTACCCAAGGCCCCTGTTTTTTTCCTTTGGAATCAACCAGGTTGGAGGTTTGTGGCCTAAGCCCCAACCCAAAACTGAGGCCAAAACACAATAAAACAGCGAGCATCCTTGACATGCTACAAAGGTACGAATGTGGCTCGTCCTTTTCAACAGGAAATGAAACGTATTTTTTCTCCCACTTTTTCAGCCCGTCTGAACTCCGCTTAGATGGAATGCTGCAATGTGACACAGATGCATTAGTTTTGTGGCAATTCCTTGGCATGAAATTTATCATCAGCATTGTAACGAGATTGGTGCCCCGTTCGTATCTGCACCACGTAAGCCACTTTTTTTTACAGATATTAGGTCTGTTTTACCGTGGAAATAGGGTAGAAGATCCCATCTCTGGGCATACGTTTAAATCCTTCTTACCCTATGGAAGGATGGTTTCCAGGCCCAATGCGCTAAGTCCGGCAACCCTAAGTCTGGAAAGACACCGATTGATGTGGTTGTATTTGCAGCGCGAAACTCCTTTTTTTTCTGCCCCCCTTAAGGTTCTGCACATTGCGCCCGAATACTGCTTCTTGAAGCGCTTCAAATCCATGAAAAATTTGGATTACACCACCGGCGATTTACTTTCTCCCTGGGCCGATATTAAAATGGATATCAATGCTATGCCCTTCGAAGACAATTCCTTCGATGTGGTTTTTTGCAACCATGTTCTGGAACACATTCCCGATGATGTTCACGCCATGCGTGAAATTTACAGGGTAATGAAACCCGGAGCTTGGGCTATTCTACAAGTGCCCATGAATCCCGATGCCGAATTGACCGATGAAGATGTTTCCATTACTGACCCCCGTGAGCGTGAACGAAGATTTTTACAAGCCGACCATTTTCGGCTGTATGGTAAAGATTATGCTCAACGCCTACAATTGGCAGGTTTTCAGGTTGAGGTGAACGATTTGGTGCGGCGGCTTAGCCCTGAAGAGCGTGTGCGATTTGCTCTGCCCGAGGCTGAAATGTTATATATCGCTAGGAAATAAAAAGTATGATTGCAGTTGTTTTGGCCGGTGGTAAAGGGACTCGCTTGGGTGAGGCTACCAAAAACCGCCCAAAACCAATGGTGGAATTGAATGGCAAACCTCTGCTAGAATATACCCTCGAATGGCTGAAAGGGCAAGGGGTTTCTAAGGCCATTCTAACCCTGAATTATTTGCCGGAAGTCATTCAATCCTACTTTGGAAATGGAGGCGGTGCGTTTCCCTCATTGGATTACATCATTGAGGAAAGCCCCATGGGTACGGCCGGTATTCTTTCCTCCATGAGTAAGGCCTTTAACGAACCGGTGTGGATTGTGTATGGAGATGTATTTATGGATGTGAATTTATCGCGGATTTGGGAATTCCACCATGAAAAAAATGCAGACATGACGCTGGTGGTGCACCCCAACGATCATCCCTATGATTCCGACCTAACGGAAGTGGATACCACTGGAAGGGTGCAGCATTTTTACCCCAAGCCTCGAACAGGAAATCCTTGGCTACCAAATTTGGTCAATGCAGGCCTCTACCTCATGAATCCTCAAATCTTGGATGATATCCCAAATGAACCCTGTGATTTTGGCCGAGATCTTCTTCCCAATTGGGTGCAGCGCTTTTCAATCTACGGCTACAATACCCCCGAATACATGAAGGATATGGGGACGCCGCATCGCTTGCAAAAAGTGGAATTCGACTTGGTTCGCGGCTTTACTAAAGCCCGAAATCTGGCTCAGCCTCAAGCCGCTATTTTTTTAGATCGAGACGGTGTTATCAACGACGATACGCATTTTATTTCAAAAGCCGAAGACCTTCTGGTGTTCCCCTTTTCGGCGCCTGCCATTGCTGCCATCAACCGGTCCGGATATCTAGCTGTAGTCGCTACCAATCAGTCGGTTCTGGCTCGAAATATGACAACAGCGGAGGGATTAAATCGCATCCATTACCGGATGGAAACCGAGCTGGGTACCGAGGGGGCTTACTTAGATGCAATCTATTACTGCCCTCATCATCCCGATAAAGGCTTTCCTGAAGAAAATCCCGAACTTAAAATCGATTGCGATTGCCGTAAACCCAAACCCGGAATGCTCATAAAGGCCAGTCAACGTTTTAATATCGATCTGAAGGCCAGTTTTATGGTTGGAGACAATGAACGGGATATTCAGGCGGGGGCCGCTGCCGGCTGCACCACCATCGGTGTGGCGACAGGAAAAGGACTGAAATCCGGCCAAACGAAACCCGATTTGTTTTTTGCCGACTTGAAAGAAGCCGTAGCCTTTATTTTAAACCCGCCCTTTGCGCCGTCCATTGACCAGTTGGCCAAGTCAATTCAATCCTTAACGAAGACGGAGGCTCCCATCTGGATTCGAATCGGAGGAAATACGGGCAGCGGAAAATCCTCGTTGGCCAGTTTACTGCATAGGGCCTTTAAACTTCAACATATCCCCAGCCAAATTATTCGACTTGACGATTGGATTTTGCCGGCTCAACAACGTCAACACATTCCTCACCATTGGAAAACATCCTTCCAGATTTCAAAAATGGCCTCCGATTTAAACGGGTTGATTCTTGGTCATACAGTTGAAGCGCCGGGGTATGCACGCCATCCTAAACATGAGGCATCTCCCGTTTCGTATGCCCCTGCGCAAAATGGAATTGTTCTGGTAGAGGGAATTCCTTCGTTTGCTCCAGAACTGGATGCATTGCCATGGAATTTAAGCGTATACATAGACCAATCTGAATCGGAACGAAAAGCGCATGTACACCAATTGTACACCTGGAAAGGTTTAAATTCGCTGGAAGTGGAGCGGCTATACCAAGAACGGCACAATTCCGAATACCTAGAAGTAGATTCGTGGAAAGCTAAGGCCGATGTTATTATCCAACGATCTAAACCCAAAGAGTAGATGCAGACGTATTATTTTTATCTACCTTTGAACACCAAAACAATTCCATAAGGAATGGAACTGAAGGTTAAAAAGGAAGGTAGCTTCGAATATGTGGAGGAAGGACAAGGGCCTGTCCTAATTATCTTGCATGGGCTTTTTGGAGCCCTCAGCAATTTCAAGGAGGTTGTGGCTCATTTTAGTCCGAATTATACCCTTGTCATTCCTATCATGCCCATTTACACCATGCCCTTATTGGATACCAATGTAAAGCGGCTGGGCGATTTTCTTTCTGATTTTATTGAGTTCAAGGGCTACGAGCAAGTGTCTCTACTCGGGAACTCGCTGGGAGGTCATGTGGGTTTAATTTACACTGCAGCTCAGCCCCATAAAGTGCAACGCCTCATTTTAACCGGATCTTCAGGATTGTACGAAAATGCGTTTGGGGGTTCATATCCACGGAAGTCGGATTACAATTTTATCAAATCTAGGGTAGAGTACACGTTTTATGACCCTGCCACAGCCAGCAAAGAACTGGTGGACGAGGTGTTCGAAATTGTCAACAATAAAATCAAGGCGATTCGTATCATTTCCCTTGCAAAATCGGCCATTCGCCACAATATGGCCAATGAACTTCCAAAAATGAAGTTGCCGGTCTGCCTGATTTGGGGAAAAGATGACCACATCACGCCCCCCGAAGTAGCCACCGATTTTCACGCTCTGCTTCCCAATAGTACGTTGTTTTGGGTAGAACAATGCGGTCATGCCCCTATGATGGAACGCCCTCTTGAATTTAATACCTTGCTTCAGGGCTGGCTTGAATCAACCTCAAAGCCGTGAATCAGGCCCGAAAGGTTGAATTTTTAGCCTCATCCGCTAAGGTATCTCAGTGTCCAGCCACCGGATTGCCAGAATACGCCTTTATTGGTCGATCCAATGTAGGGAAATCCTCCTTGTTGAATCTGCTCGCCGGCGGTAAAGGTCCCGCGAAAACATCTTCAACTCCGGGAAAAACCAGATTAATCAATCATTTTTTGGTAGACAACCGCTTTTATTTGGTTGATTTGCCGGGGTATGGCTTTGCCAAGGTAAGTAAGTCGTTGCGCAAGGATTTTGACCAGATGATTCATGGATACCTGGCAAAAACACAAACCCTACTCGCCGCCATTGTACTGATTGATTGCCGCTTACCCCTGCAAAAATTAGATCGGGAAATGCTGCTCTGGCTTGCAAAAAATGGTATTCCCTGTGCCATCGTGTACACAAAAACCGATAAACTGACTAAACTTCAGGGGCAACGCCAAATTCAAACCATTCAAGCAGATCTGCACAAGGATTGGGCTGAATTGCCTCCTGAATTTATGACCAGCGCCTTAAAGAAAACAGGACAAGAAGAACTGTGGGCTTGGATGGAAGCCCATTTGCCCTAAGGCAAACAATCCATTCCCCCTCAATCCAAGTGCCGCAAGGCCCGTATCGCTTCCCTCGGATTTGAAGCTCCAAATACACTGCTGCCAGCCACCAAGACATCGGCTCCGGAGCGAACCAAATCAGCCGCATTGGATGGTCCAACTCCTCCATCCACCTCAATACGGATGGATGAAAAGCCGGCATCCTCTACCATAGCTCTTGCCTCGGCAACCCGGCTCAATGCCTCGGGTATAAATTTTTGTCCTCCAAATCCAGGGTTAACGCTCATGATTAAGATGAGGTCGGTGTACGGCAGCACGCTGCGCAATCCCTTTACTGGAGTATGCGGATTCAAGGCAACTCCGGCCTTTTTTCCTAAATCCCGAATTTGAGTTAGGGTTCTGTGCAAATGCCTGCAGGCTTCCCAATGCACAGTAATGATGTCGGCACCGCCTTGTGCAAAACGGTCTATGTACAACTCAGGCTGTTCGATCATCAAGTGAACATCCAACGTTTTTTTACTTTGCCTCCGTACCACTTCCAAAACAGGAAACCCGAACGATATATTTGGTACAAATCGCCCATCCATTACATCCAGATGTATCCATTCGGCTTCGCTAGATTCCAATAGGGCAATGTCTTCATTCAACCGACCAAAATCGGCAGACAATAGGGAAGGGGCAACAATCGGCATTTTCATGCCCGAAAGGTACGCATAGTTATAAATAGGTGCGAAGCACAGACATATTAGAGAGCTGCCGAATGCGGCGTATGGCATAATCTCGAATTTGCCGTACCCGCTCCCGGCTTAATTGCAGGCGGTGCGCAACTTCTTCCAAACACACAGGCACGATTCCGTTTAAACCATACAGCAATTCTAAGACTTCTCTCTCCCGTTCACTTAAACTATCTAGTCCTCGTTTTAATTCAATCTGCAAGCTGCTGTCCATTAAACCTCGGTCAGGGTTAGGTAGATTGGAATCAGCAAACACATCCAGGAAACTGCCATCCTCTCCATCTTGCATCGGAGCATCAACCGAGTATGGCTTTGATCCGCTATGAATGGCTTCAATTACATCGGTCAGTTTCATGTCTAAGGCCTCGGCTACTTCTTCTATAGAAGGTTCTCGACCATACACCTGCTCTAATTCTCCTTGAATCCGGTATACCCGTTGTGAGGCTCCTATTCGATTGGATGGCAAACGCACCAACCGGGCGTTGTCTGCAAGGGCCTGTAAAATGGATTGCCGAATCCACCATACGGCGTACGAAATGAACTTAAATCCACGCGTCTCATCAAATCTACGCGCGGCTTTTATCAATCCCAAATTCCCCTCATTGATTAAATCTGGCAGAGATAAACCCTGGTTTTGATATTGCTTGGCTACCGAAACTACAAAGCGAAGGTTGGCGTTGACCAGCCGCTTTAAGGCTTCTTCATCGCCTTCCCGAATTCTGCGGGCCAATTCCACTTCTTCCTGCAAGGCTATGCGGCTCTCCTTGCTGATGTCGTTTAAATACTTATCCAAGGAAGCTTCCTCCCGATTGGTAATTTGTTTCGTGATTTTGATTTGCCTCATCCCATTTTATATTGGTTCCAATAGTCTTAAACGGATTCAGATCTACTCAGGTTGCAAACTGCTTCGCCCTCATGTGTTTAAATTCGTTAAACGCTGATTTTTTAAGGTTGTGTACCATTTCTATTCGACCTTTTTACTCAGCCTGCTCACTTTAGCCTATTTTTGTGCCATGAAGTATTGCATCTTACGTGAACGTAAAACTCCCCCCGATTACCGCAGTCCCCTAAACCCCCAACAAGCTGTCGATTTTCTAAAAAACGAAGATTCCGTTGAAATTTGGGCAGAATCATCTCCGCAGCGCTGCTTTGCAGACGCTGATTTTATTCAGCACGGGTTGGATATTGAAAACGATCGGCAGGCCGATGTATATCTCGGAATTAAAGAGGTTCCACCGGCATATTTAATTCCCAATTCTACTTATTTCTTTTTTTCACACACCATTAAACGGCAAGCTCAGAACCTGAAATTACTGCAAGAGGTATTGAAGAAAAACATTCGTTTAATCGATTATGAATGCCTGCGCGATAGTGCCGGACAACGGTTAATCGGGTTTGGTTTTTATGCGGGTGTGGTAGGTGCATACAGTACCTTGCGCACCTTTGCAAAGAAGCTGAATTTACCCCCGTTGCCGCATACGTCCGAGCTGGGAAGTCGAGCCGAAATGGATCAGGTTTTGGCCAATTGGTCAAGTCCTGATGTTCGAATTCTACTCACCGGACAGGGGCGAGTGGCCCAAGGAGCTCTATCCATATTAAAACAGCTTCATTTTCAAATTCTTCCCATAAATCAACCCTTTCCAACTTCGGGCAGATGGGTGAAAAATATTGATTTCAGCGACTACAATGTTCGGATAGCGGACGGAGGGTTTGACAGTCAGGAGTTTTTCACTCAACCCCAGCTGTATAAGGCCCATTTCACTCCTTTTTTAGCTGGAGCTCAAATCATAATGACCGGCCATTATTGGTCGGCTAAATCCCCTAAATTCTTAACTCCCATTGAATTGGCGAATTCTGAAGTGCAAGTGGTAGGCGACATTAGCTGCGACATTCAAGGCCCTGTTCCTTCTACCCTTCGAGCTTCTACGCTGGTTGAACCCATGTACGGTTGGCACCGCAAAACCTTTCAGGAAACCGATGCTCTTTCACCCGAAGCCATTGCGGTTATGGCGGTTGATAATTTACCGGCAGCGCTGCCGGCCGATGCATCCAGTCATTTCGGACAGGAATTGCTGCCCCTGCTAAAGGAATTTGAAACGAATCCTGTCGGGCCCATTTTTCAGGCAGCCACCATTGCTGAAAACGGGGCTTTAACGCCCAAATACGCCTACTTGCAGAGCTGGGTGGATGAAAAAGTTTAATAGGGCGGCTGCGGGCTTTCGCCAGTAGTCCTCGGTGCTCAGCCTGCGCTGCAGCAGGCCAAACGTAGCTCCCAAGGTCGCTCGTTTTGCCGGCGCAGCGCCGCTTCGCCCCTGTG
>JAQCBQ010000060.1 GCA_027621385.1 Bacteroidota bacterium
GATCTACACCCTAGAATTTTTCTGAAAAAAGATACCTGAATCGCCACCTTCATGCATCTAGACTCACTATTTTCGTGGCGTATTGAAAATTCTGCATTTTTTGTAGTTTTACATCATCTAATTTGAATGTATGTCAGGGTCTGTTAACCGCGTAATATTATTGGGAAATTTAGGGAAAGATCCAGAGGTTCGAGAATTTCCGGATGGGACTAAATTGGCCAAGTTTCCGTTGGCCACCTCAGAATCGTATAGAAATAAGGCGGGCGAATTGGTTGAACAGACAGAATGGCATTCCGTAGTGGTTCGCCGCCGCCTGGCAGAAATTGTTCAGCAGTATTTGAAGAAAGGCAGTAAAGTGTATGTAGAGGGGCGCATCAAGACGCGAAGTTGGGAGCAAGACGGACAAAAACGATATACCACTGAAATTGAAGCCGACCAATTGACCATGCTGGACAACAAAAAAACGGATTCCAATGCCGATGGAACTCAGCTCCATGGGCAAGCTAACGAGCCAGAGCATCCGTTTTAAATTTTAATTGCAGTCCCTTGGAAGACCCCTTAAGTTACCCGTCGATTTCGCCCGAAATGGGCCTACTTATTGTTCCATTGCTGATTATTTCGGGTCTGATTTCTGCATCAGAGGTGGCATTTTTTGGGCTCTCACCCAAAACCTTAGAAGACATACAAAGTAGCCGCCCTGCCACCTTTAAACGACTTAGCAGATTGCTAACCCATCCCAACAGATTGTTGGCCACGATTTTAATTTCAAACAATTTCATCAATATATTGATTGTTTTATTGACGGCATTGGCGGCAAGTTCCTTACCATTTCTTGCCCAATGGCCCTCCTGGTTGCAGTTTATTTTTCAAGCCCTTGGAGTTACATCCATCCTATTGATTTTCGGAGAAATTTTACCCAAAATTATGGCAACCCATTCCGGAAAAACAGTAATTCTTATTATGACAGGTCCTTTGACCCTTATTGAATACATAACTCGCCCCTTGGGCACTTTATTGTTGTTTACTGGAAAAATCATTACCGGAAATGCGAGTAAAAGTGGACAGACCTTAAGCAACGAAGAGCTCTCGGCAGTGATTGATATGGCAGAAGGAGGACAAATCTCGGAAGAGGAGCGAAAAATTTGGAAAGGCATCGTGGAATTCGGGCGCATCACAACCAGTGAAACCATGAAGCCCCGTACGGACATTGTAGGAATTGACATCAAAAAATCCTACCGGGATGTGTTGAACTTAATTTTAAAAAGCGGCTATTCCAGAATCCCTGTTTTCCAGGAATCGTTGGATCAGGTTTCGGGAATTTTGTACGTAAAAGATTTGATCCCTCACCTTGCTGAAGGGCCTGAATTCAATTGGACGGCACTGATTCGAAAGCCCTTCTTCGTTCCCGAGAATAAGCCCATTGACGATTTATTAACGGAATTTCAGGCCAAAAAAATGCATATGGCCATTGTGGTAGATGAATATGGGGGCTGTTCCGGCTTAATTACCTTGGAAGACATCATAGAAGAAATCGTAGGGGAGATTAACGATGAATTTGACGACGAAGAAATTGTCTATTCAAAACTGGACGCCAACACCTATGTTTTTGAGGCTAAGACGACCTTAATTCAAATGTGTCGCATCATTGATTTGCCATTTGATGCGCTTGGTCCTGCCGGAGAAGAGGCAGATACCATAGCCGGATTGTTGCTTCATTTGCACCAAAAGCTTCCGGCTAAAGGAGTAAACATTGATACACCGAAAATTCAATATTGTGTCGAATCGGCCGATCAACGCCGAATCAAACGGGTGAAAGTGCAGATTAAGGGAGAAAACGCCCCCTCAGGAACATCGGCCAATGTGCTCAGCGTCCTGCTGCTTGGACTTTTCATGTTTTCAGGCTGTAGCCCCGATGTGCCGCAACCTAAACCCATGGGATACCCCATCATATCCTTGCCCGAACCCGCCGGCAAAACAATTAGAAATTCAGGTCCATTCGAATTTGAAATAGCCCGGTTTGCCCAAATCAGACCTTCAACAGAGCAACCCGAATTTCCGGGAAGTATTTGGCTGAACCTGGACTATCCGGAATTTAAAAGCACCATATATTTAACCTATCGTCCTGTTGAACAAAACCTAGCCGAGCTGGTTGATGCTGCACACCAACAGGTATATCAAGGCCATGTCACCATGGCTCAGGGAATAGAGGAGGAACCTATAGAGCAAGTGCAGCATCAGGTATATGGTCGGATGTTCCATCTGCTTGGCCCCGTGGCTACGCCCATCCAGTTTTACCTAACCGATTCAACCCGGCATTTTTTAAGAGGCAGCCTATACTTCAATTATGCCGCCAATTATGACAGCATTGCTCCCATCCTTGGCTTTTTGAATGAAGACCTACACCGGATGTTTAACACCATAAAATGGCAACCATAATGGGTTAAGCCAAAGATTTCTATCTAATTTTGACCAAAACCAGAAGCCATGAACCGCATTTTTGTTCTCCTTTTTGCCCTGTTTGTCCCCCTTTGCATTCAAGCCCAAAAAAACTTTGAAGGTTTGATTAAATATGACATCAAATACCCTGAAAGCATACCGGGCATGGAATCCATGTTGCCCAAATCCACAGAAACCATTGTTAGCCAAAAACGCGGGCTTACCCGGATGCAAGGCGGGCTACAGGCCGATATGCTGGGAGATGTACTTACCGATTATTCGAATGGAAAGGTTCATTTCATTCTACATAGCAGCAAGGTCATTTACAGCACAACCGAAGATAAAATGCCCAAGCAAGATGAGGTAAAACCAACCATTAAAAAAGGCAAAGGGAAAATGCGAATAATGGGCTACGATTGCGTGCCCTATACCGTTGAAATCAAGGTCAATGATATGGTTGTGAATTCCACATTCTGGACTACAACTCAGTTTGAACCTGCCAGACAACCCAACACCGTTGGGATGAGCACCCCCAACGTAAAGGTGGAAGGCTTTCCTATGAAAATTGAAACCAGCGTACCCATTCCGGGCATGGGGAGTTTTAAAATGGAAATGACCGTCACCCAATTAAAAGAATTAAAAGAGCTGCCCAACAACGTGCTGAGTTTGCCTGCCGGATACACTCAAAAGGAAGGCCTACCGCCGGTATTTCAAATGGGAAATTAATCCCATTCCATGCCATCGCCTGTTTTAAAAAAGCTGGCCGGTCAAACGGCCGTTTATGGTTTGGGAACAATTCTAGGCCGGGTACTCAACTACCTGCTTACTCCCTTGTATACAGGTATTTTTGCTGCTGAAGCCTTTGGAACGTACTCTGAAGCATACTCCTACATTGCTATTTTACTCATTATTCTCACCTACGGCATGGAAACGGCTCTTTTCCATTTTGCCCAAAAGAATCCAAATCCAAAGACGGTCTTTTCTACCGCGGCCGTATCCCTCATTCTAACCACAACCTTGTTTTGGCTTATCCTATTTCCTAACAGTTCGTTTGTTTCTGAATTGATGAATTATCCTGGCCATCCGGAATACGTCATTTGGCTGGGTTTAATTATTGGATTTGATGCCCTGAGCAGCATTCCTATGGCCTGGCTCCGCCTAAAAAGTCGACCCGGCGCTTTCAGTTTAATCACCCTAGCCAATATTGTAGTAAACATTGGATTGAATTTATTCTGGCTTAAATGGGGGCGCGATATGTACCTTTCAGGACAGGTTTCGCCGTTTCAAGGCTGGGGCTTATTGGAATACAATCCAGACATCGGGGTTGGATATATTTTCCTGGCCAACCTGATTGCGTCTGGCATTAAACTGGCCTTATGTATT
Source organism: Bacteroidota bacterium (assembly GCA_027621385.1). Taxonomy (GTDB): domain Bacteria; phylum Bacteroidota; class Bacteroidia; order CAIKAF01; family CAIKAF01; genus CAIKAF01. The sequence goes on from JAQCBQ010000060.1 coordinate 3,820, forward strand.
CCGCTGTTCAGAACAGGAAAACTGCTGTTGGATGTTGCTTTATTAAAGCAAATGCTAAAATATGCGGCTCCGCTGCTGGTGGCCGGATTGGGCTTCATTTTAAACGAACGCCTGGATGTGTTGATGCTAAAATACATCCTTCCTCTTAGTCCCTCTGATGCCATGCAGCAAGTAGGTATTTACGGCGCGTGTTACAAACTGGCCATATTAATGACCATATTTATTCAAGCCTTTAGGTATGCCGCTGAGCCTTTCTTTTTTAGCCAGCAAAAGCGAACAGATGCCAAAGAAATGTATGCTTCGGTAATGAATTATTTTGTGGCCTTTTGCGCTATCCTTTACCTGATGGTGGTATTGCATTTGGATATTTTCAAGCATTTCCTTCGCGACCCTAGTTATTGGGCGGGTCTATCCATTGTACCCATCATTATGCTGGCCAATATTTTTTTAGGCATGTATATGAATCTGTCAATGTGGTATAAACTAAGTGGCCAAACCAGATTTGGCGCTATCTTTTCGTTAATAGGGGCAGCTCTAACCATTGGATTAAATGCCCTGTTGATTCCAAAATTCGGCTTTACTGGCTCTGCGTACACCACCTTGATTGCCTATGGAAGCATGATGCTGTTGTCGTATTTTTGGGGCTTGAAAATTTATCCTATACCCTACAACATTAAGCGCATTCTTACCTATCTATTCCTTTCCGTTGGCCTTTATTTGTTCCACCGATTATTCAGCGAAGTGGACGTGGCTTACCGATTGGGCCTTGGCTTTTTCCTTTGGTGTAGCTTTATTGCCTTTGTCCTACACAACGAATTTCCAAATTTAAAACAGATGCTTTTATGGAAAAAATAACCGTAGGAATTCAGACCTTAATTCCGGGCATTCCCCTACCCTATTATGCTACGGAAGGAGCTGCCGGTATGGACTTACACGCTGGAATTTCAGAACCGCAGATTCTTCAACCTGGCGAACGAAGATTAATCCCAACAGGATTAAAAATAGAGTTGCCTATGGGCTATGAGGCACAGGTACGCCCTCGAAGTGGACTGGCCCTGAAAAAAGGGATAACCGTATTGAATGCGCCTGGAACCATTGATTGTGATTACAGAGGAGAAGTGGGTGTTATTTTAATCAATCTGAGTCAAGAAATCGCTCAAATTGAGCCCCAAGAACGAATCGCCCAATTGGTGATCAGCAAGTATTCCAAGGTCAGCTGGGAATTGGCTACAGAGCTCTCTGAAAGCGAACGTGGAGAGGGCGGTTTTGGAAGCACCTCTTCCTAAGCCATTGTATTAATTCATACCTTTGAACCAAATTTTCTGCCATGTTGGACCTACTGAAAGCCTTTGAAAATAAACGACCTGAATTGGTGTTTGAGTGGAAAGATGCGGAAACAGGTGCGGAAGGATGGGTAGTAATCAATTCCTTAAGGGGTGGTGCCGCCGGCGGTGGAACCCGCATGCGGAAAGGCCTTGACCGCCGTGAAGTAGAATCTTTGGCCAAAACAATGGAAATCAAATTTTCCGTTTCCGGCCCGGCCATCGGTGGAGCCAAATCAGGCATTAATTTTGACCCTGAAGATCCACGCAAACCTGACGTCTTACGTCGGTGGTATAAAGCAGTACTTCCACTTTTAAAACAGTATTATGGTACGGGGGGCGACCTCAACGTAGATGAAATCCATGAGGTAATTCCCATCACCGAAGACTTGGGATTATGGCACCCTCAAGAAGGTGTAGTGGCGGGCCACTTTACCCCCCGCGAAATCGAAAAAATTCAAAAAGTAGGTAATCTGAGGGTAGGCGTATCTAAAATGGTTGAAGATGCCCGTTTTACACCCAACCCATTGAGGAAATATGTGGTTGCTGATCTCATTACAGGATATGGAGTTGCAGAAGGTGTTCGGCATTTTTATCAAATTTGGAACAAAGAGATGGCCGGGAAAAGAGCCATCATTCAAGGTTGGGGAAATGTGGCGTCGGCAGCTGCCTATTACTTGGCTCAAAACGGAGTACGAATAATTGGTATTCTAGATCGAAGCGGCGGCCTAATCCACACGGACGGATTTTCATTCTCAGAAATCAGGCAATTGTTTCTAGATAAAAAAGGAAATAGCCTAAACTCTCCAGATTTACTGCCATTTGAGCAGGTCAATGCCGATTTTTGGGATCTTGGGGCCGAAATATTCATTCCCGCAGCTGCCTCGAGGTTGCTAACCCAAAAACAATGTACAAGAATGATTGAATCTGGACTGGAAGTGATTTCCTGTGGTGCGAATGTTCCGTTTGCAGATTCCGAAATTTTTATGGGGCCGATTACCACCGAAGTAGATCAAAAAGTAGCCTTAATTCCAGATTTTATAGCCAATTGTGGAATGGCCAGAGTATTTGCTTATTTGATGAGCGACAATCCGGACTTGCAGGATGCTGCTATTTTCAAAGATGTAAGCCAGACCATTGAAAGAGCCCTTCAAGAAATTCATGACATTCAGCCTGAAAAAACCACAGGATTAACCCACTGTGGCTTTGAAATCGCCTTGAAAAAACTACTTTAACACACCAAATCACCTACCACATTCGTTAATATACCATGAACTTTTTCTTACAAATTGAGACTTCTGCAACTGCAGAAGCTGCGTCCACTGCCGTTGAAGCCGCGGCAAGCCCTAAAACGATTTCGGTTATGGATCTAGCCTTGAAGGGAGGTTGGATTATGATTCCGCTGCTCCTGATGAGCATGATTGCCGTTTATATCTTCATCGAGCGGATGATGACCATCCGTAAGGCGGGCAAGGAAGATGCCCATTTTATGAACAACATTCGGGATTGCATTTTAAACGGGAAAATTGATGCGGCTATTACCCTGTGTCGAAGCACCGAAAGTCCAATTGCCCGCATGATCGAAAAAGGAATTAGCCGCATTGGACGCCCTCTGCAAGATATTTCCGCCTCCATCGAAAACACTGGGAAATTAGAAGTTTACCGATTGGAGCGTAGCGTGGCCTTGCTGGCCACCATTGCCGGTGCAGGTCCAATGCTGGGTTTCCTTGGAACGGTAATGGGGATGATTAAGGCCTTTTTCAATATGGCCAATTCAGACCAAGGGGTGGTTATTTCTGCCTTGGCTGGCGGAATCTATGAAGCCATGGTAACAACAGTTGCAGGTTTGATTGTGGGTATTCTGGCCTTTGTATTTTACAATTTACTGGTGGCAAGCATTGAAAAAGTAGTGTATAAAATGGAGGCCAGGAGCATTGAATTCCTTGACTTATTAAACGAACCCTCATGAGCCTAAAAAGTAGGAATAAGGTCACCGTTGAATTCAATATGTCGTCGATGACCGACCTGGTTTTTTTGTTGTTGATATTCTTTGTCATTCTTTCCACATTGGTTACCAACAACAACATAATGGATGTCTCCTTGCCTAAAAGTTCGAGCGATACAAGGCCACAAGATAAAATGCCTGTCGTTTCGGTGAGCGAAAACCTAGAATATGCCTTTGATGGCAAGCCCATTGAAAAAGAAGCGATTTTATCAACCCTACAGGCAACACTAGGTCCCGCCTCTGCCGACACCAAAGTTCAGTTGGCCATCGATGAAAATGTTCCACATAAATATTTTGTAGAATTGGCCGACCTTGTATGGGTTCAAGGCAAATACAAAATCACCTTGATGACCAGTCCGGGAAACAAACGATGAACCTTTTTCTGAATTGTCCGTACAAACCATTATGAGCCAAAACGAAAAAGAGAAAAAAAGCAAAGCTGGCGGAATTATCGCTGTACTTATTTACAGCGTGGGGTTGGTATGCCTTCTTTTATTTTTATCCCTTAGGGCAGAACGGATGGAACCCGACCAAGGGTCAATGGAGATGGCCTTAGGCATGGATGAAGCCGGTTTTGGCAAAGCTGTGCCGGTAGAAGTAAGTCCCAACACCCCGCCACCCTCCGAAGCCATTGTACAGCCGGACTTAGCATCAGATGCCGAATCGGATGTGGTGGTAAATACACAACCTAAAAAAACACCCAATCCCCCAAGCCCAACTACAAAACCTAGTCAAAATCCCAAACCCAATACTGAGCCTGCCAATGAATTTGATGCCCTTATGAAAGGAAGCAAGGGCGGTTCATCCGGGCAATCTCAAGGGACAGGAAACGAGGGGCGACCAGACGGGCGGCCCGGCGGTGCGGGCAAAGGCGGTGGAGGTAAGGGATATGCGGGAAATGATCCCCTCGGAAATGGAGAGGCTGCATACCTTCCTAAACCTGCCAACTCTTCCGGAGCAGAGGGCATGGTAAAGATTAAAGTATGCATCTCACGCGCAGGAAGTGTCAGCAGCATTACTGACCCATATTTTCGCGGTAGTACGGCCACTTCGATTGAACTAAAAAAAGCGTGTCTCAGCGCCGCTCGCAGAGCTAAATTTGCCTCAGACCCCAATGCACCGGAATGCCGTGTTGCTATTCTCAGCTTCGACTTCAGACGGGGAGCCGGAAATTAAAAGGGGAAACTACAGGCACCCGAACAGACCTCTTGTACGAATTGAACCTGCTCCTGAAGCCATACATCGCGTTCGGGTTCATGATGCAATTCGTGGTAACCCTGCTCAACCCAATATGATTTTTTAAACGTACTGTTGGGGACCTCTGAGTAAAATTGTTGGGAGGCAAAAGATGAGGTTATAGCATCGCGAAGACCATGGCCAATCAACATGGGGGTACTCCATTCCTGGGCTTTAGTCAAAGCATATTGACCGGCAGGATGAATGGCCTGAAAAAAAGCTACAGACATCTGGTTGTGAATGAATGGGTCGGTGGTGTAGCGATGTACTTCGTCCGGGATTCGGCTAATGTGATTTACATTAAGCCCTGTTGGCTGAGTTAAAGAGGGCCAAATACCATTCATTGCATTGGCAAGAGCCATTTTCCAGGCTGGCGGTTGAAAGGCCAGCTTGAAATAGGGTGAACTTAAAATAACACCGGCAACTTGAGCTGGCTTTCGCCTTAAGATGTAGTTAGAAACCACGGTTCCGCCCATGCTATGCCCTAGTAAAAAGAGGGGCTGCTGAGCCGAAGCCAATTCCAACACAGAATCCAGATCATCCATCAACGAATCTAAGCCTAGACAATGCCCCCTTTTACCCTTCCGCCCCTCATGGCCTTGTTGTGGATACCTGAACGTTGTAATTCCAGCAGAGGCTAAATTTTCGGCCCAATTTGAAAACCTACCTGGATGCTCTCCCATGCCATGCACCAATATCAGGCTAGCCAGGGCGTCAACCTGAGCAGGGCGAGTAATCTGAACCATAAACCCCTTTTTGCTTTGAATAAAAACCTCTGGCGCCATCGTACTCATAAAAAAGGATTTAAAATCAACATTTTAGTTTAAAAATGGTCTAGTTATATGAAGTGCGGAAAAGTACACAAAAACACAAAGAGATGGGCATATCTAAATTCAGACCAAGAATAATAATGCGCGCCCATAAGAGATTGGGAACGGTAAACTATTGTGATAAAATTTCCTTAATTTTACCCAATTGCAATCAAATTATGCGCACAGCGACACCACTTCAGTTTGCACTATGGATTGTGCTTGTAGCCTTGTGGCAGTTGTCGTCTACGGCAAAAGCACAAGTTACCACGGCCACCGGGCAAACTCCGACCAACTACGTTCAGAACACGTTGATTGGTCAAGGTTTACAGGTTAGCAATGTTACCTTTCAAGGCAATCCCAACACCCAAATCGGAACCTTTAGTGGAAACAATTCCAATTTGGGTTTAACCAATGGAATAGTTCTATCCACGGGGCAAATTAATCCTCCGAATGGCTTTTTTCCGAATGCCAATATCACAAGTGCTGGCACTCCGGGTTGGGCTCCATTGTCTTCGTATTACCAATCCATTTATGGCAACTTCGCCAATACCAATAACGCAGCCGTACTTACTTTTAATTTTGTGCCTCAGGGAGATACCATTCGGTTCCGCTATGTATTTGCGTCAAAGGAGTACAACAATTACGTTACCACTCAATTCAACGATATTTTCGCCTTTTTCTTGACCGGGCCAAACCCACAAGGCGGCAATTACACCAATACCAATGTTGCTCTAATTCCTAATACTACTCAACCTGTTACCATTAATTCCGTAAACAATGGTCAGTCCTGGGCTTGCTCCTCCGGCCCTTGTACCAATTGCCAGTATTATGTGGACAATTGCAATCAAAACAATGGTCATGGCTTTGGGGGGGCAACCGTACCTATGTGGGCTGAGGCTCGAGTTGTACCCTGTTCCACCTATACCATAACCTTGGCTATTGCTGACATCATTGATGGAGCTTTGAATTCGGCCGTCTTTTTGGAGGCGGGTAGCTTTAGCTCAAATAATTTGGTGTTAACGGTAGCCAACAACACCACCAATGCCAGCGATACCATTTTAACCGAAGGATGTGGATCTGCGCAATTGATCATCACTCGTACGGCCGGCATTAGTCAGGCATTAACCGTGAATTTAACCATTGGAGGCAGCGCCAGCAACGGAACAGATTATCAGCAATTGCCGACTACCGTTAATTTTGCCGCCGGGCAGGTTTCCGATACATTAGATATCATCCCAATTTTGGACCTGCTGGCCGAAGGGCAAGAAACCATTACCATTTCGGTGCAAGGAGGTTGCAACACCGGCTCTACAGGAGTCACATTTTACATCAACGATTATCAGCCTCTTCAAGTCTTTGCCGGAAACGATACCGTGATTGATTGCAATGGACATTTGTTGGTTGGTCAACACAGTGGTGGAGAACCAGGTTATCAATTTAACTGGGATAATGGAGCTTCTACCTCATCCACTTATTTTTATGTTCCAACGGTTGACCGTTACGTTACCTATACTGTAACCGATACCTGTGGCAATACCGCCTCCGACTCCTTGTTTGTGGACTTTATTGAACCCGTTACTGCTGGATTTGGCTTTACGGGTTTTAGCCCCAGCAGCGTGATTGAAGGCTGCGGAACTGCCACCCTCCAAATTACGCGCAGCATTTCCGTGGCTCAAGGAAAAACCTATCCCATTCAAATAACAGGCACAAGCAGCAATGGCATTGACTTCCAACAAATCCCAAATACCATAGTATTTGCGCCCAATCAAACAACAGTAACCATTTCAGTAAGCCCCTTCTTAGATGGCATTGCTGAAGGCAATGAAACCCTTATCATAGGCATTGTTGATACTTTGTGTGATGGAACATTAGACCCCTTTAGCGCTACCTTAACCATTCGGAATTTAGATTCATTGAAGGTGAATGCGGGGCCTGATTTATTTATCGATTGTCCGCGATTGGCTGTGGGAATAAATCCAACCGTTAGCGGTGGTTGGCCAACCTTAAATTACAATTGGACCGATGGAGTAACGGGATTGAATCGAAGCAATCTTTTGCCAGCCGATACAACCACCTATACCATTGAAGTGACGGACAGCTGTGGGCAGGTCGTTGTGGATGATGTTGTTGTGCACATTCACCATGACCCCATCGCTGATTTTCAAGTTAATGGACCATTTTGCGATCCTGCCCTAGTCCCCTTTATCAATTTGAGTCAACCCGGCAGTGGAACCCTCATGAACTTTCAATGGGATTTGGACGGCGGTCTAACTACGGGAGATGCCAATCCCACATCGGTCTATTACAATGGTACGTATAGTGCAACCTTGATTGTAACAAATGCATTCAATTGTTCAGATACCGTCACCAAGCCCTTTGTAGTGCTACCCACCCCTCAGGTCGTCCCAACCTTTAGTCCGCAGAATCCGAACATGTTGGACCCCTTGGTTACATTCATCGATGCTTCTCAGCCCGACATTATTAGTCGGCAGTGGACCATTATCGGAGAAACCAGCAGCACCGATTCTATTTTTAGTTATTATTTCAATCGGGCCGGAAACTACACCGGGGTTTTGGTCGTGACGAATTCCAGTGGTTGCACAGATAGCATACAATTCCCCATCCGAATTAAAGATGAGACCTCCATTTATATTCCAAACGCATTCACGCCAAATGGAGATGGTTTGAATGAATTGTTTACTGCGTATGGTGTAAATTGGCGAACCTTCCAAATGTGGATTTTTGACCGTTGGGGTAAAGAACTTTACTTCAGCAACAATCCCGAGAAGGGTTGGAATGGATTGGATCCTACAACGGGAGAAGTCATGGCTCAAGGGGTTTATGTTTACCGCATTCGAATTGTGGATAACAGCAACAGGCCAAAGGTGTTTTTAGGCCATGTTAATCTACTGCCCCAGCATCGATAACATCAAGCTGTATGAACACCCGCATTGTCAGCTTGAAGATTAGCTCGAATATCATTTAAGCCATTTTTGCCCATAAATTCCATGAAAAAATCCTTCTCAACAGCTGTACTTTTCTTTTGCGTTTCATTTTCTACACTGTCATGGTCGCAGCCTTTTGCGCTTGGAAACCGAAGCGAAACCTGGCAAGATGCATCTAGGAACAGAGCCGTGACCTTCGACATTTGGTACCCGAGTGCCAG
>JAQCBQ010000061.1 GCA_027621385.1 Bacteroidota bacterium
GGCCTTGCCGGGCGACTTGATTTTTGAAAATGAAAATCTAGAGATGGCTGCAGAACGGGTTTTATTTGAACTGACAGGCTTAACGGATTTGTTTCTTCAACAGGCAGGTGCCTTTGGCGACCCCAATCGATTGGCTAAGCCAAAAGATAGGGAATGGCTAAAAACAGTGCGTCAAGAACCCGATGTGCGCGTTATTACCATCGCATTTTTCTCCTTGGTCAATATGAATGACTATACGCCTCAGCCGGCCTCCTTTGCTCGAAGTGTACAATGGGTGCCGATTCAGGATGTAGGTGATTTGGCTTTTGACCACAATCGAATTTTGACCACATGCCTTAAACGACTTCGCGAAACCATCGCAATTAAACCCGTGGGGTTTAATTTACTTCCGGTAAAGTTCACTCTGGGCCAATTGCATCGGTTGTATGAGGCCATCTTAGATAAGCCTCTGGACAAACGAAATTTTAGAAGGAAAATCCAAAAATTGGATATCCTGACTCATTTGGATGAAAAACAAGAGGGAGTTCCACATAAACCATCTAGTTTTTATAAATTCAATGAAATTAAGTATCAAAAACTGGTCGAAACAGGTTTTGATAATTTCGGGTTTTAACTTAGTGTAAAAGTGACAATTTGGTGTATATTTGCACCAATAGCACCTATGTAGAGAATGAATATGAGTAAGGCAAAAAAGGAGAGTTTCAATCCATTCAATTTTGTAATTTTCGGTGGTGATGGTGATTTGGCATTGCGCAAAATTTATCCTGCCCTGTTTCATCGATTGTACGATGGTCAAATTACGGAGGAGTTTAAGATTTTTGCAGTATGCCGGCGCGAACGTAGCCTGGATGATTTTTTGAAATCGGTTCTTGATTTTATTCAGGAGTCTGGAAAAGAATACTCAAGCAGTCCACATGCCCAGGTCTTTTTAAGTAAAATTGAATTGGTTCAAGTTCCCGACTATACTCCAAAATCCTATTCAAATCTTTCTCAGGCATTAAATCCATACAAAAAGGCTCCTACCATTTTTTATTTTTCGACTCCCTCTTCCGCATTTGGACCAATTTCTTCGGCCTTGCGTGAAAATGGATTGATCAATAACCAAAGTAAGGTTGTATTAGAAAAGCCATTGGGGAATAGTTTGGCCACTGCCATTGACATTAATCGTCAAGTGGCTGAGTCATTCCAGGAAAACCAGGTGTATCGGATTGACCACTATTTGGGAAAAGAAACGGTTCAAAACCTGATGGTGTTGCGGTTTGCAAACCACTTGTTTGAACATGCCTGGAATAGTCAGCACATTGAAAATGTACAAATTACTGTGGCCGAAAGTTTGGGAGTTCAAAGTAGGGCTGGATATTACGACCAAAGTGGGGCATTGTTGGATATGGTACAGAATCATTTGCTTCAATTGCTCTGTTTGGTGGCCATGGAGCCGCCTCATTTATTGGAAGCCGATTTTGTGCGGAATGAAAAGCTTAAGGTTTTATACGCCCTAAGGCCCTTTACTAAGAAAAACATCAAAACCCATTCTGTAAAGGGGCAATATACCCGAGGAAAAATTGCAGGGGCTTCGGTTTCCTCGTATTTGGAAGACATTGAAAAATTCGACTCTAAAACAGAAACCTTTGTTGCGCTAACCACATTTGTCGATAACTGGCGTTGGAAAGGCGTGCCCTTCTATTTGCGAACCGGCAAACGGATGCCCAAGCGGTATTCTGAAATTGTAATCAATTTTAGACCTGTGGCGCACAATATTTTCCCCTCTGGCGAAGAAATTCCTGCCAATAAGCTAATCATCCGCTTGCAGCCTGAAGAACGGATTGAATTGGTTCAAATGACTAAAATTCCCGGGCCGGGCGGATACAGATATAAGCCTATTGCATTGAAATTGGATTTCGTAGATAATTTTAAAGAACGTTTTCCAGAGGCTTACGAGCGCCTTATTATGGACGTGGTAAGGGGCAATCAAACCCTTTTTATGCGGCAAGATGAATTGGAAGCCTCTTGGAATTGGATAGAATCTATAACCAAAAGCTGGAAGGATGTTCAAATGCCTGTGGTTTTATATGAAGCTGGAACTTGGGGGCCCGGGCAGGCTGTGATGTTGGAAGACCATGTTTGGAATACCAAAGGTTATGCAGTGGATTGAGCGCCCTAGCCTTCCCCAGCTTTTGATGGCCCTTGGGGAATCATGGTTGACAAAAACCCAGGATGCCTTAATTTCTTCCAGTAACGTGGCTTGGCTGCTCTCGGGTGGAAGCACTCCCCGGCCTTTTTATGAATGGCTTGCCAATCAGGATTTGCCATGGGACCGAATTCATATTTTTTTGGTGGACGACCGCTGTGTGCCCCCAACCGATATCCTATCCAACCAAAGAATGGTGCAGCTTGCCTTTCAACGCTGCTGGCTTGAAGGCGCCTCCTTCCATGGAATGCTCCCGAATTTGGAAAATCCGGATTTGAATTTGGTCGCGGTGACGAAAGAATACGCCAAGTTGCAGGTTATGCCCTATCTTTGCTTATTGGGTATGGGGCTTGATGGACATACGGCCTCTCTGTTCCCCGGCGATAAAAGCTCTGAACTCGGTTTTTTAATGGATTCTCCTGATGTTTTATTTACCCAAGCGCCCAGTCATCCGATTCAACGGATTTCGGTGAGCTTGCCGGTTGTTCAACGGGCGAAACAGGTGTATGTGTTGTTTTCAGGCGAGGATAAAAAACTGGTCTGGCAGGATGCCAAGGCAAACCAAGCTCCCATCTCGCTTGTTCAGGAATCCTGCTCAAATCTTGAAGTGTATTTTACAAATTAAACGACCATGAATCCGATTTTAGCACGTGTAACTCAACGGGTGGTTGAGCGAAGTAAGCCTACTCGAGAGCAATTTCTTGGACAGATGGAATCGCAATTTAGAACTGAAGTTACCCGCTCGGGAATGGGTTGTGGAAACCTGGCCCATGGTTTTGCCGGTTGTTCTGCCCAAGAAAAAGAACGCTTGCGCGCTGAAGAGCAGCCGAATCTGGCCATTGTGACCGCCTACAACGATATGCTTTCTGCCCATAAGCCCTATGAATCCTATCCTCCAAAACTGCGCGATTGGGCCTTGGAAGCGGGAGCCGTAGCACAGGTTGCCGGAGGTGTTCCTGCCATGTGCGACGGGATTACCCAAGGGGCAGATGGAATGGAATTGTCTTTGTTTAGCCGTGATGCCATTGCCATGGGTACTGCGGTGGCTTTGTCCCACAATATGTTTGATGGTACATTGCTGCTGGGAATTTGCGATAAAATTGTACCTGGCATGCTGATGGGGGCACTTCCCTTTGGTCATTTACCCACGCTCTTTGTTCCAGGAGGGCCTATGCCAACAGGAATCTCAAATGAAGAAAAGGCAAAAATACGGCAGGATTTTGCCGAAGGAAAAATAGACCGGGCTGCCCTATTGAAAGGCGAATCGGACAGCTATCATTCGCCGGGAACCTGTACCTTTTATGGCACGGCCAATAGCAATCAAATGCTCTTGGAAATGATGGGACTTCAATTGCCGGGCAGCAGTTTTGTGAATCCAGGAACAGAACACCGCGAATTACTAAGCCGATTTGCAGTTAGGCAGTTGATTGATAACATTCGAAATCACCGCAAAGAGCGCTCATTGGCCTATATTCTAGATGAACGGGCAATCTTGAACGCCATTATTGGTTTGTTGGCTACCGGTGGATCGACCAACCACACCATTCACCTGATTGCCATAGCCCGGGCTGCAGGAGTGATTGTAGATTGGACCGACTTTTCTGAATTATCAGAAATTATTCCGCTGATGGCTAGGGTATATCCCAACGGGGTGGCCGATGTAAATCATTTTCATGCCGCCGGGGGAGTACCCTTTATTATGCAATCTCTGTTAAAAAATGGTTTGATGCACCAAGATGTCAATACGATATTGGGGCCAGGCTTAGACCAGTTTTGCCGGGAATCCGGCATTGAAAATTCCGATATTGTATGGAGGACAGTGCCCGAGAAAAGCTACAACGAAGCGGTGTTGCGTCCGGCCGAAGGCCCCTTCCAACCCACGGGTGGCATACGCTTGTTGAAGGGAAACCTAGGTCGTTCGGTGATTAAAACTTCGGCAGTAGATCCAGAACATTGGTTGGTAGAGGCTCCGGCCATTGTGTTTGAAAGTCAAGAAGCATTTTTAAATGCCTTCAAAGCCAATGAATTAAATCGGGATTTCATTGCCGTTTTGCCCTTTCAGGGTCCGGGCAGCAATGGCATGCCTGAATTGCATAAACTCACACCCTCCTTAACCATTCTTCAAAAGCGGGGATATCGGGTGGCGCTTGTTACAGATGGCCGGATGTCTGGAGCTTCAGGTAAAGTGCCTGCCGCCATTCATCTTTGGCCGGAAGCCAAACAGGGGGGGAATATTGCTCGGGTTCGAACCGGAGATCGGCTAAAACTGGATTTGCGCTCAGGCAGCTTAGAGGTGCTTGAACCCAATTTTGAAGAACGAAGTCCTCAGCAGATTGAACGTAATTTTATGGGCTGCGGTCGTGAACTTTTCGCTCAGCCCAAATCCAATGTAACCCATGCTGAACTGGGTGCCAGCTTTTTAATTTAATGCCATGCAAAACGGAATTCGAGAAATCCTTAGTCCCTTTTCTATCATCCCTGTAGCTGTTTTACAAACTCAGGAACAAGCCGATTTGGCCTGTACAAACCTGTTGGAAAAAGGAATAGGAGTGATTGAAATTACCCTTCGAACGGCAAGCGCCCTTGACCTGATTCGCTACGTGTCTACGCGCTATGGTTCAAACCTGATTGTAGGAGCCGGAACGGTTTGCAGCAGCGAAAGAGCAGAGGCTGCCGCCAAAGCCGGGGCCTCTTTTTTGGTGAGTCCCGGACAAACAGAGCAGTTGGTAAAAACAATGAGAAACACGGGGCTGCCTTTCTTACCGGGAGCCATTAGTCCCACTGAGATTCAACAGTCGATGGAGCGGGATTTGGAATTGCTGAAATTTTTCCCGGCTCATGTGTTTGGTGGCGTTTCGGCTTTATCGGCCTATGCCTCTGTATTTCAGGGGATAGACTTTATCCCTACCGGAGGAATTAACGAACAAAGCATGTCGGATTATTTGGCTTTGCCCAACGTACTGGCTGTTGGAGGTTCTTGGATGTTGAAATAAACATCCATCTAGGGTTTAGGTTTTGTGTGGGAGTCGGGGCAGGAGGCGTGCGGGCCGGATTGAACGGGGTTGCCCGCAAAGGGCAAGGCCCATCGGTACGCCAGACGCGCAGGCGACCTTGGGAGCCAGCGCAAGGCGGCTGTAACGAAGGCCTTGCACTGCGGACTACCCGTGAAAGCCGGAGTTCCCGCCCCCCAACATCATCCCTTTAACCCCTTCTGTTTTACAATTGAAATTAGAACAGAGCCCAGCAGGATTCCGCCCAAAATTCCCAATGAAACCAGTGCTGGAATGTGAAAAATGGGGGCGATTAGCATTTTTGCTCCGATGAAAACCAAAATCAGGCCCAAGCCTTTTTTCAGATAGCTGAAGGCATTGGCAAAACCATCCAGGACAAAATACAACGAGCGGAGGCCTAAAATGGCAAAGATGTTGGATGTATACAAAATAAATGGGTCGTCTGGGGCGACGGAAAAAATGGCCGGTACCGAATCTACAGCGAAAATCAAATCTGTGAATTCAACGGCCAGCAACACAATAAAGAGGGGTGTGAAAATGAGCTTTTCCTGACGAATGAAAAATTTTCCGGATTGAATATCGCCACCCAACGGGAGCCATTTTGAGATTCGGTTTAGCCACTTTTGGCCTGAAAATTCTGAGCCTTGTTCGGCAATGGACCTGAAAGATTTGATTCCAGCAACGAATAGAAAAAGTCCGAAAACCAACAAAAGAAGATTGAGTTCCAGCGGATGGTTCACCCAGCCTGGAATTGGACTGTCTATCGAAACAAATGAAATTTTCACCAAACCGACTCCAGCATAAATAAACAATGCCCGCATGAAAAGAGCCCCGATAACACCCCAAAAAAGTACCTTATGTTGAAGCTGAGATGGTACCTTAAAATGATTGAAAATCAACATGAATACAAACAAATTATCCATGGATAAGGCTTTTTCAATCCAATAGGCCGTTTGAAACTGTGTCCATTTTTCAATGCCATGCGTCTGATATGTCCATTCATAGATTAGGGCCGAAAAGCCCATTGCCAAACCAATCCAAACCAAGGTCCAAATCCCCGCTTCTTTTAGGCTAATGGAATGCGGTTTGCGGTTGAACACTCCCAAATCTAGGCCTAACATTACAAGCACAACCGCTGAAAATACAAGGTACATCCATGAATTTGAGCTTATTTCCGAAAGGCCATGCACCATACCATACTTTTCGCAAAGGTACATTTATTCAGCTGCACTAAAGGACATTTTATGAAAGGCTTCAGCAGAAGGCAAGTGCCGGATATGGTTTTGCTGTTGGCATTGGAATTGGTTTTAAAATTGATGATTTTTAATTTAAATCAATTGTTAGTTAGAGCATTGAGAATTGGGGTATTTCAGTTAAACTTTTTTTTATGATTTTTTAAAAACAAAAATTCACTTTCCTTTTTTTGTATATTGCAACGTTTATGGGAAAAAATCTTCGCATACGTAGAGGAATGGCAGGGTTTGCTTTGGCTGGATTTCTTTTGATTGGGGGGTCCTTGTTGGGGCAGGTAATGACCAAATCTGAAATCGGTTTGTATGTAAATGCTCAAATGGTACGTGTGGAAGGGGGGTCGTTCAATATGGGTTGTCCATGGAGTGAGGGCGAAAATTGCGAAGACGACGAACGACCTGTACAAAAAGTGACCTTGAATGCTTTTTCCATTTCAAAAGTGGAAGTAACTCAGCGGCTTTGGCAAAGTGTGATGGACAATAATCCAAGCTATTTTCCCTCATGTCCGGAGTGCCCTGTAGAGCAGGTGAGTTTTGTGGATGTGCAGCAATTTTTAGAGCGCTTGAATCATCTAACTGGAAGTTCATATCGTTTGCCTACCGAGGCAGAATGGGAATTTGCCAGTAGAGGAGGGGGCAAGAGTTCCGGAACCAAATTTAGCGGGAGTAACGATGTGAATCAGGTAGGATGGTTTTGGGACAACAGTCAGAATTCAACGCATCCCGTCGGTCAAAAAGGCGCCAATGAACTGGGATTGTTTGATATGAGCGGAAATGTATGGGAATGGTGTCAGGATTGGTATGGCACGTATACATCAAAACCTCAAGCCAATCCGGTGGGTTCAGCTTCCGGAACGTATAGGGTAATTCGGGGTGGAGCCTGGAATTACCACGAAGGCGGTTGCAGAAACTCCTGCAGATACAGCTTCTTTCCTGACAAGCGAGGAATGAGCTTGGGGTTCCGCTTGGCACACAATTGAGTTTTTTAGCAACGGGCTTGCCGTATTTCTTTTTGCTGCAGTGTAAAGGGCCTGCCTCATCTTTCCTTATTTTTCCGCTTTTTATAGTCTGAATGCCCGAATGTTAAGGAATTGACCTGCTGTGTTATTCCCGAAAATTTCTTATATTGGTAACCATAATCCCATAGGAAATGGCCTCATTAGCCCCTTACACCCAGCCTTTAAATCAGCGCGAAGCCGGACATTTACTTCGAAGGACCTTAATTGGCCCTCAGCGTGCTGAAATCAATGCGGCCACAGGTCAGACCGCAGCCCAGCTCCTTCAGCAACTTCTGGTGGATGACCCTGCTCCCTCGCCTCCCATTGACCCCCTAACCAACGACGATTGGGTGAGTCCCGCTCCCGGCCCCAACAACAGCCCGGACGATGAGCGCCGAGTTCAATTTTTTGGTTGGTGGATTCATAAAATGCATACCCAACCCATGACCATTCATGAACGCATGGTGTGGTTTTGGCACACTCATTTTCCGACCATTGAATCGCGCATTAATAATACGGCTTCCTTGTATTATCAGCATTCGTTGTTCCGAAAATATGCGCTAGGTAATTTTAAAACGCTTACCCGGGCTATGTGCATTGACAATGCTATGTTGGTTCATTTGGACGGCCGCTTGAACGTGGCCGGTTCGCCTCAAGAAAATTTTGCACGGGAATTTTTTGAACTCTTTACCGTGGGAAAAGGAGACCAGGTGAGTCCCACCGACTACACCACATTCACTGAAACCGATGTGAAGGAAGCAACGCGTTTGTTGACGGGTTGGGATGTGGACTCAAGTTATACCTTGGTTGACTCCGTTACAGGAATACCCCGCGGAAAGCTGAAAGGAGGAGGAGGCACTGCATCTCAGCACGATACAGGAACCAAAACCTTTACTGCCGCCTTCAACAATACCTCCATTACTCCGGCATCGAACCAAGTAGCTGACGTAGAAGCCGAATTGGATGCGTTTGTGGACATGGTATTTGCTTCAGCCCATACCGCCAAGTTCATTTGCCGAAAGCTGTATCGGTTCTTCGTGTACTACGATATAACTCCTGAAATTGAAACGGACATCATCGAACCCCTCTCAGCCCTTTTGATTCAACAGAACTTTGAAATTAAACCGGTGCTGCAAGCCTTATTGGAGTCTGCGCATTTCTTTGATCAAGACGACCAAGTACTCCAAAACAACAACATTGGAGCCATAATAAAAAGTCCATTGGAAATTACAGTTGGCAGTTTGCGTACCCTTGAACTGGTATTGCCGGCGCCCAACGACCTAATCCGGCATTATATGGCCTACGGAGGCACACTAACTTCGGCCATGGGCGGTCAAGGTATGCCATTTCATGAGCCGTACGACGTAGCAGGCTTTGATCCTTACTATCAGTTCCCGGGTTTTAATCGCCTTTGGATTACCCCCAATTATTTGGCTATGCGCTACTTGTGGTCAGATAGCCTGACCGGTGGGGTTGCTGACATAAATGGACTGGAACTGTTTAAAATGGATATGCCCCTGTTTGTTCAATCGAATTGCAGCGACCCATCCAATCCGGACATATTGGTAAAGGAAATGTGCGACTTGCTCATTCCCATTGATTTAGATCAAACCCGACTGGATGATTACCGAGACAATGGCTTATTGAGCGGAATTACCGGCGGGGGGTGGTCAACCGATTGGGCTACCTACCTTCAAAACGGCAATGCCATGTTGGTTGAACAGCCCTTGGAAAAAATGTTCCGAATTATACTTCAATCGCCTGAATTCCAAATCTATTAACCATGAACCGGAGATCCTTCATCAAAAAAACCGGCGTTGCCGGAGCCGGAGCCACCTTTATGTTGAGTGGGGTCCCTGTTCGGGCCTTATCGCCCCAGGGGATTTTTCAACAGGCGGCAGCCAACAGCAGCAACGATCGAGTACTCATTTTCATACAACTGCATGGGGGGAACGATGGCATCAATATGCTCGTTCCGCGGGACCAGTATCCACAGTATTACAGTCATCGACCCAACATTGCCCTGCCTGAAACAGGAACCCGTTCCATCATTCCATTGGATCCCACCTTGCCTGCCAACCGGCAGCTTGGACTGCATCCCGATATGGATGGAATTCGGCAAATGTATGAACAAGGTCGGGCCGCCGTCATTCAAAATGTTTCGTATCCCTATGCCAATGGTTCTCACTTCCGCAGCCGTGACGTGTGGTTTATGGGAGGCAGTTACGATGATTACTTTTCCTCCGGGTGGATGGGCCGCTATTTGGACCATGAATACCCCAATTATCCGGACGATTATCCAAATCCGCAAATGGAAGACCCTCTTGCCATTGAAATTGGCACCGGGGTATCTTTGGCTTTTCACCGTGATAATGGAATTCCGGTTGGCCTCAGCATTTCAGACCCCATTGGGTTTTATAATTTGATCAATTCGGTAGGCGGAACTGCTCCTACCTCTTTGCCCGATACCCATGCCGGCGACGAGTTGGAGTACATCATGCAAATTGAAGCAGAATCGAATGCCTATGCTGGTCGTTTGCGCTCGGTGTTTATGGCCGGTTCAAACTCCAACGTAACCTATCCAACTCAATATCCATATTTGGCTCCCCAGGGTTCTTTGAACAATCCCTTGGCGGGCCAGCTAAAAATCATTGCCCGCTTGTTGAGTGGCGGTTGCAAAACCCGTATTTTCTTGTGCCGCATTGGTGGGTTCGATACGCATGCCAATCAAGTGGAACAATTTGATACCACCATGGGGCACCATGCGGCCTTGATGTACCACATCAGCGAAGGGGTTAAAGCCTTTTACGATGACTTACAAAACTTAGGATTGGACCAAAAGGTGTTGACCTTAACCATGTCGGAATTTGGTCGGCGCGTTCCTTCCAATGGTTCCTTCGGAACCGATCATGGAAATGCCCAGCCTTTGCTGGCCTTTGGTCCTTGTGTCAACAAAGATGTGTTCGGCACCAATCCCAATTTATCTGCGCTTCAGGGCGGCAATGTGCCCTTGGGCATAGATTACAGGCAAATTATGGCCACGGTGGTTCAAGATTGGTTTGGAGCCTCGCCTTCGTTGGTTCAAACCGTTGGCTTCAGCGATTGGGTAGGGGTGGGGATACCCTTTGTGGAATGCGCCGCTGTGGGTATGGATACGCACAGTCAACCGGGCATGGCATTGTATCCGAATCCTTGCAGCCATAAAACGGCGTTGCGCATCCCCATTCATGAGGCGGGTTGGTATCAAATCAGCATTTAC
Source organism: Bacteroidota bacterium (assembly GCA_027621385.1). Lineage (GTDB taxonomy): Bacteria > Bacteroidota > Bacteroidia > CAIKAF01 > CAIKAF01 > CAIKAF01. Next base: position 10,707 of record JAQCBQ010000061.1, read on the forward strand.
AGCATGCAGGGGCAGAAGGTGTACGACAAAATGCATGAGTTTAGTCCCCCGGTGTACAGCATGGAAATTCACACGGCAGATTGGGCTTCGGGGGGTTATTTGGTGCAATGCCGCGGCGGCGGTCGTCAATTTTCCCAGACGTTAATGGTGCAACACTAGGGGAAAACCTGCTGTTTTCCCCTTTGGAAAATGGGGTTTTAGGAGGGCAAACACGGAGGTTTGCCCGTGCGAGGGGGGCGATGGGCAAACACGGAGGTTTGCCCGTGTCGTTTTGGGCCTTGCGGGGTAGCGTCGTCAATTGCGGCCGCGGGCGGCATAGTGGCCGTTTTTCATTTCGGCGATTTTCAAAACGTCAGGTTTTTTGAATCAGGCCATTGCGGCAGGGATTGAACGCGGTTGCACGCAAAGCAGAACGGCTCTGTGCCCGCGTGCTGCGGAGGCGACTTTAGGAGCCACCGCAAAGCCGCTGGGCAACAGCCGTTTTGCTGCGGACAACCGGTGAAAGCCCGGCTGCCGCCCTACAAAAATCAGACCTATTTATTTCCACAAATTCCCTGCATTCTGTGATGCATTTTCCCTTGCCTCAGCGGCTGCCTAAAAAGCGGGACACGCTTTCGCGGCAGCGAAGAAACCGTTCTTCTCCGGTTCCATGCACCACAATGCGTGGTACTGAAAGGGAATTCCAGCCCTTTTCAAATAGCTCAAACAGTGCCTGTAGATTGGCTTCATTGTTGCGTTGGCCATCGGATACCCAAGGTAAGTCAGGGGTACACAATACAACCAGCATTTGGCCCTCCCATTGCTGTAAATCCAGCAGTGGTTTTGACCAGCTTTCACCGAACTGCCACGAATGCCATATATAATAATTCAGGGGACAGGTGTCCAGCAACAGTGCTTCTGCACCTGATTTTTGGGCTTCCAGCAACGCAGATTTCCAAATGCGCATTTGGGATGCGTACAAATGGCGGATTAATTTGGAATCTGCCGGTAATTTCTCCGGATGCCATTCAAAAAAGTGCCGGGCATACTCCATTTTAAAGGGCAAATCCAGGTGTTGTGCTAAGCTATGCACTAGGGTTGTTTTTCCTGTAGATTCAGGACCGGAAATGAAAATGGTTCGCATGTTATTTTTCCCTTTTCCATTGGTAAAAGGCCCAAATTCCTAAGCCGGTTAAGACCAAGAATTGCAAAGCAATGAAATGAAATTCCTTGTTGTAATACATGTAAGCAGAAAGAAGATTTACCGGTACAAATATCAGCCAGGCCCATTGTATTTTTTTACTCAACAAAAGCGTGGCGGCTAAACTATAAAAGGTAGTAAGACCATCTGCAAAGCCCAGTTCAGCACCAGGAATTCCTTTCGAAATCGGATGATACATGGCCGCTAGTAGGCCGGGAACAAGCAGCCAAATGCTGGCTTTTTTCCATGACATGGACTGAAAGGTGTGCTCTTTTATGGCCCAGCCCCAAAAGGAGAGCAGGGAAATTCCTATGTAGAATGCATTCAATAGCACATCCAAGTAATACCCGGATGCAAAGGCAATAAGCCCATTTAAAAATGAGGAAAGTCCCCCAAGCAACCATCCCAATCGGTATCCTTTTCCTGTAAAGATG
>JAQCBQ010000062.1 GCA_027621385.1 Bacteroidota bacterium
CCAGTGTGGGGGATCACCCTCTCAGGCCCCCTACCCATCGTCGCCTTGGTGAGCCGTTACCTCACCAACTAGCTAATGGGACGCATGCCCATCCTATACCGCCGGAGCTTTCAATAAAAACCGATGCCAGTTCTTATCGTATGGGGTATTAATCCGAATTTCTTCGGGCTATCCCCCTGTATAGGGTAGGTTGCATACGTGTTACGCACCCGTCCGCCGGTCGCCACCAGGTATTGCTACCCGTGCTGCCCCTCGACTTGCATGTATTAAGCCTGCCGCTAGCGTTCATCCTGAGCCAGGATCAAACTCTTCATTGTATAAAATTTGAATCTCACTAGGAGTGAGCATCTCGCCTATGTCTCTCAACATATTCGATGCTGCGCTTGCTAAATGTCAATTAATTCAAAGAACTTTCCAAAACCAAATCAGGTAACCCCTTTTTGTTTTGGCGAGGGCAAAGGTAAGAAGAATTTTCATTCTACCAAATCTGTCCCTCATTTTTTTTTCCACAATCAAAGAACGTGTCGATTGGGACTGCAAACATACAACCCTTTCCCGAATTCCCAAACATTCTATTCATCTTTTTCTTCATTTATTGGTAATACGCTGATTACCACACCCATTTTTTTTCAACTTTTCTCACCCCCCTACTCCCTACTCTCAAAAATTCAACGATTGAACTCCAACTACAGCCCGTTTTATTTGATTTCAATGGCTTCTTTTTTCTCTTCCCCCTTTTTAATCAACAGTCCTCCCCCCTGTTTTAATGCAATCAACCCGCCTTTACCCCTCTATGCTCCCTTCCATTCTACCCCTTGCCCCCTTCTCTACATTCCAATCCCGCCTCAACCCAACCGCTCCTTTTTTAGCCTTCCTCTATTCCTGTCTCCCCCTCTTATCTCAACCCATCCCTAGATTTAGGCCTTATGCCGGTTTGGACTTCGATGCCGGTTTTTTATGCGGCAGGGATTGAAGAGCTTTGCCCGCAAGGGGGCCGGAGCCTGGCCCGCGCGGCGCGGAGGCGACTTTAGGAGCCACCGCAAGCCCGCTGGGCCAGCCTTCCGGCCACCGCGGACAAAGCCTGAAAGCCCGGCAGCCGCCCAAACCCCCAATACACTCAATAGCCTGTACCCTCTAGTTTTGAATTTGCCGGCGATCCAATTCCCGTCGAAATGCGGCCGCATTCCGCTTGTGCTCCTGGAAGGTGGAACTGAACGCGTGCCGCCCGGAAAAATCGGCCTTGGCACACATATATATATAGGAGTGGTTTTTGGACTGCAATACGCTATCAATGACGGACGACTCGACCAAGGAAATTGGACCCGGCGGAAGCCCCTTATATATATAGGTGTTGTAGGGGTGATCTATTTTCAGATGCTGAAAACGAATGCGCCTTAAGCTGCGGTCGCCCAGGGCGAACTTTACAGTAGGATCGGCCTGCAACAGCATTCCGCTGTTCAAGCGGTTCAGATACAAGCGGGCTATGCTGCCCCACTCGTCCGACAATCGGGCCTGTTCAGCCTGCACAATCGAAGCCAGGGTGACCACCTGAACCTCAGTCAATCCCAGCTTCTGAGCCTGCAATGTGCGGTCCGGGTTCCAAAATTTTCGGTATTCTTTTACCATGCGTTCCACAAAAGAGGCGGGCTTGGCAGTCCAATACAATTCATAGCTGTTGGGAATAAACAAGGCAGGGAGCTGTTCCTGGCGCATATTTACTCCTAGGGCATGTAGGGCCAGCGTATCGGTCATGGCCTTCAGAAATTCGGTAGAATCGGCTTCAAACTTTCGGCCGAGCAATCCGGCCAGCTCTTCCAGGTTTCCCTGGCGCTGAAAACGAAGCATCACCGGCTCTTGTTTTCCGGAACGAAGCAGTAAAACCACTTCAAGGGGAGTCATGCCGGCTTCAATGCGGTATCGGCCCGGACGAAATCCGGATTGCCCCTCAATCCAATCGATGAATTCATCCGGGCGTTGAAAGCAATCGCAATTCCGGACGGCTTGCTGAACCTGTTCTGCCTGACCGGGACCATGTACCAATAGGTAGGCCGATTTCAAGTCAGAGCGTAAGGCGTCTTGAGTGGCATGGCGAATCCAATGGCAAGAAACCAACGAGAAAGCGATCAGCAATCCAATGCTTAGAGTTCGAAGCCTTGCCATGTTCCTTGAAAGGTAAATTCAACGGGGCCGCGCAGCCAGATTTGTCCTTCGGAATCCCATATTACGGTCAGCGTTCCACCGGCGGTCTGTATGGGAATGCAGTTCGAGGCCTGTTCCGGAAATTGGTGTTTGAACCAAAAGGCCGCTGCTACGGCGGCGGTGCCGCAAGACAATGTTTCACGTTCTACTCCACGTTCATAGGTACGCAGCCAAAGGCCCTGTTCGTCGTACCTCAACCAATTCACATTGATGCCTTCGGCTTTAAACGGATCGGAATACCGAATGGCAGCAGCCCGTTCATGAAAATCGAGGGACTCAAAATCGGTGCCGGAAGATGGAACGATTAAATGGGGACTGCCGGTCTGCAAAATGCTGCCCATGGCATGGGGTTCTGGTTTTGCTGGCATTTGCATGCGCGTTTCCACCAAAAACCGATGCTGTTGTTCTTGAATCAGTCTAGATTGGTGAACTCCGTCGGCAGCCAGGTATTCAAAATCCTGTTCGGGTTGCACCACATCAAGCAATCGGGCGAAGGCCATAAAACAGCGGCTTCCGTTTCCACAAAAACTGGAAATGGCTCCGTCGGAATTGTAATACTTCATGCGGTACCCTTGTTCATCGCGTTCCAGCATGATTAAGCCATCGGCACCGATGCCGGTATGGAAACGGCAGAGCATTTCAACCTGTTCTGTGGTTGGTTTAAGGTTTCCCTGTCGGTTGTCGAGCAACACAAAATCATTTCCGGTTCCATGAAATTTCCAAAAGGAAAGGCCATCTGCTTTCATTAACATCCTTTAACGGGTTTAACGCAGCCTAAAGGTACGTTCTTTCGTTATGCTTTACGAAACTTTCAACATTGATCTTATGAAACGCTATATTCTTGTTGTTGCGATAAGCGCCCTAACCAGCGCTGCTGTAGTGTATAGTTTGCGTCCTAAGGCAGCGGAGTTGACGTTGCAGCAGGACACCATGCCGGCAGACCCAATTCCAAGCTTGTACACCAGTTTGGCAGATCAACCCAAGGGGGCCTATATACCCGACTTCACATCGGCAGCCGCCAAAACCTTGGATGCTGTGGTGCACATCAAAACCATGGCCAGGGCTCGGCAGCCTCAAGCCCATCCATTTCAAGACTTTTTCTTTGGTCACCCCTACGGGAACCAGCGCAATCCCATTCAATCGGGCAGCGGCAGTGGAGTCATCATCCGAAAAGATGGATACATTATTACCAACAACCACGTAGTGGCAAATGCCGATCAAATTGAAGTCGTGCTGAACGACAAGCGAAGCTATACAGCCCGCTTGATTGGAGCTGATCCTAAGACGGATTTAGCTGTGTTAAAAATTTCAGGCGATGAATGGACGCCCATCGCCTTTTCAAACTCGGACGAAGCCCAGGTTGGTCAATGGGTATTGGCCATAGGCAACCCCTTTAATTTGGCTTCAACAGTAACGGCGGGCATTGTTAGCGCCAAAGGCCGAAACATCGACATCATTCAAGAGAACTTTAAAATTGAATCGTTCATTCAGACCGATGCCGCGGTGAATCCGGGAAACAGCGGCGGAGCACTGGTCAATTTGAATGGAGAATTGGTGGGCATCAACACGGCCATTGCCTCAAATACCGGAAGTTATGCAGGATATTCCTTTGCCATTCCATCCAATTTAGCCCAGAAGGTAGCCATGGATTTAATTGAATTTGGCAATGTTCAACGGGCATTGATGGGGGTAAACATTCGGGACATTGACCAGGCCTTGGCTACAGCGCAGAATTTGTCGCGCTTAAAGGGGGTGTATGTAGAAGGCGTTTTGAATGGAAGTTCGGCAGAGGCAGGCGGATTGGAACCGGGCGACATCATCATTGCGGTGGACAGCTTCAATGTGGACGGGACGGCGGCTTTGCAGGAGCGCATTGGCTTGCACCGCCCGGGCGATGAGATATCCTTGGGCATTTTGCGGGGCAGCCGGCACATGCGATTGGGCCTTACATTGAAAAACAAAATGGGCACCACCGAGCTGTTGACCTTAGAACGGGAAATTGATGCCAAATTTGGGGGGCATTTGGCAAAGGGGAGCCAGGATCGGCTCAAGGCGCTTGGCATAAGTCACGGAGTCGAGGTCAAGCATGTTTCCGGAGGCTTGTTTTCTCACATGGGCATTCGGGAGGGCTTTGTAATCACAGAAATGAACGGAGTTGGCATTCATACTCCTGAGCAATTGGATGAGCAGTTGGAGCGCAGTCCGCACCGCTTTTACCTGGGCGGATTTTACCGTCGTGGAGAAAAGCGGTTTTTCGCGTATCCGTAATTGAGCTGGAGATTGTGGGGCGGGTACCGGGCTTTCAGGGGTTGTCCGCGGTGGGCATTGGCTGGCCCAGCGGGCTTACGGTGGCTCCTAAAGTCGCCTCCGCGCCACGCGGGCCAGGCCCTGCCCCCCTTGCGGGCAACCCTCTTCAATCCCGCCCGCGGGCCACAGGGAAAGGAGAACCGCAGCGCATTGCGTTGAACGTTCTGCCCGCAATTCTAGAAATTTGAAAGAAAAACAAAAAAACATGAGCGGTTGCCCTTGCGATTTCTTTTTAGAACCCGTATCTTCGCAGAACATACTAAATTCAGGTATAAACCGCTTTAATCTCCTAACCTTTAAATATTTTTTGCTTTGGGAATGCGTCAGCTAAAAATTACCAAGTCCATCACCAACCGCGAAAGCCGTTCGTTGGATAAGTACTTACAGGAAATTGGTAAAGAAGAATTAATCAATGCCGAGGAAGAAGTTGAATTGGCTCGCCGGATTAAACAGGGCGACCAATTGGCACTGGAAAAATTAACCCGTGCCAATCTTCGCTTCGTGGTTTCGGTAGCCAAACAATATCAAAACCAGGGGTTATCTCTGCCCGATTTAATTAATGAGGGAAATTTGGGCTTGATTAAGGCAGCTCAGCGTTTTGATGAAACGCGGGGTTTTAAATTCATCTCGTACGCGGTATGGTGGATCCGGCAGTCTATTCTGCAGGCCATCGCCGAGCATTCTCGGATTGTTCGCCTACCCCTGAACCAGGTCGGCTCTTTGAATAAACTGAATAAGGCATTTTCAAAGTTAGAGCAGCAATTTGAACGGGAACCTACCGAAGAAGAATTGGCTCAGCAGTTGGACTTGGCAGAAGATAAGGTAAAAGACAGCATACAAATCAGCGGGCGGCATATTTCTATGGATGCTCCCTTGGTGTCTGGCGAAGAAAGCACCTTGTATGATGTTATGGTGAATTCAGATTCTCCTAAGGCCGACCGTGATTTGTTGAAGGAATCGCTGCAAATGGAAATTGAGCGTACGCTTGATACCTTAAGTGAGCGTGAGAAAGAAATCATCAAGTTGTATTTTGGTATCGGCATGAATCATGGATTGACCATTGATGAGATTGGAGAAAAGTTTGATTTGACTCGGGAACGGGTGCGTCAAATTAAAGAAAAGGCGCTTAAGCGTCTTCGGCAAAGTACGCGCAGCCGTTTGCTTCGCAGCTACTTGGGTTGATTAGATTGATTAACACGATTTGTTTTTGACTTCAAAGGGCGCAATGCCCTTTTTTGTTTTAACAACCTTGTTGTTTTGGTGTATTTTTTTACCAAAAAGAGCTCAAGGTAGGCGCAGAGCACACAGAGATGTGGTTGTTCGGAGTACGGCGCTGATGCTTCAATACCCCCTTTGTGATCCTTGCGACTACCCTTGGCGGCCTTTGTAGTAAAAGAAACGGTTAGGTCTGAAAGGAGTTTTATTTAAACACCGGAACCGTAGAACAGGGTTCTCCAAACATCAAGCTTTTTGCCTTTCCTAAAAGCAGGCGCGTTAATAGCGGATAGGCCTCTAAAGGAACCTTATTTTTAGAACAGCCTTTTACAATAACTCGAGCTCCAACAAGGGCGGGGTCTTCGGCTACCAACCGTTCAAGATGACTTAAAAAAATTCGAGAAGCCACCTCTTCCGGAGTTCCAAGAAACAGCCGGGCCTGCACCTTTGCTAAATCGCGACTAAGCCACATAAAGGCCCAGGCAGGAACAATGGCCCCGGTGCTGCAAAGTACAGCCACATCCTTGTTTTGAAACTCGAACCAATTCATGGATTGAAGTTGTTCCTTGAACCTTGATTCCCTCAAAACCAAGCCCTGATCCAACCAATTTGCAAGATCGAAAGCAACAACCTGCACGGGGGGCACATACCGTTCCAAGTCTAAGGTCAACAACCCGCTTTCCGCGACTCGATTTCGGATTTCGTCCATTCCTTATGCCAACGCTTGTTTTATCAATTGAGCAATGCGGCCTGAATCTGCTTTCCCTGCAAATTGAGGATTGACTTTGCCCATGATTTTCCCAAAATCATTGGGACTGGCGGCTGGGAACTCTGCCAATACAGCATGAATCACCTTCAAGATGTCTTCATCTGTTGCTTGTGGAGGCAAATATCCCGAGATTACTTCCATTTGCGCCTGCTCTTCGGCGGCCAAATCGGGACGGTTTTGCTGTTGGTACACCTCAAAGGCTTCTTTGCGTTGCTTCATCAACTTTTGAAGCAGCGCATTTGTATCGGCATCTGAAACCTCAGAGGCTTTCCCTTTTTCAGTTTTTAGAAGTAAAATAGCTGACTTTATTGCCCGAATGGCTGCCAAACGAACGGCATCCTTTTCCTTCATGGCAGTCTTCATGTCTTCTGTTATTCGTTGCTCCAACATATGCGCATTCTTTCCTCAAAAGTACATAAAAGCGGTTTGAGTGCCAAGCTCAAAGTCCTTTAATGCGAAAGGTTGTACGCCGATTCAGGGCTCTTCCCGCTTCCGTTTGATTGTCGCCTATGGGCTGGGTATCTCCAAAGCCCATGGCCTCAATTCGATTGGACTGAATACCATTTCGAATTAGCCATTGTTGAACCGCTTCGGCACGGCGTTTTGATAAAGTTAGGTTGTGATTTTTGTCTCCACGGCTGTCGGTATGCCCTTCTATGGAAATCCGCAGGCTTGGATTTTGAATCAGAAAGCCTTTTAATCGACTCAGCTCAGAGTTTGATAAGGGAGATAAGTCGAACCGATCGGTATCAAAAAAGATGTTTTTTAATACCACCTCATTCCCTTCTTTGATTTTTTTAAGTTGAACCGTTTGCTGTTGTCCACCGTCGGTACTTTTCAATTTAAAGTGTTCGGAATGGAACAGGTGCTTTGGAGCTTGAATGGTTAATCCATAATCGGTTCCCGTGGGCAAGGGTATCAGGCAGCTTCCTCCGGGAAAGGAAACACTGGTTTGAACCACCGTATCTCCTGAAGCCAGATGCACAATATCAATAAAAGCTTGGTCAACCGATTCTTCGGTGAGTACTTTGGCATTCAGCCAGGTCACCGGTTCGGGTTGTAGGTTGGAGGGAATATCAAATCCATACAAATCAAAATCACCTTTCCCGCCTGCGGCATTTGATGCGTAATAGCCTTTTTTGCCGTCCGCTGAAATCACCAGAAGTCGTTCATCTCGAAGCGTATTTAAAGGGTATCCAAAATTCTGGGGAGCTGAAAATTGGCCATTGGGTTGCAGTTCTGTGACAAAAATGTCCGAGCCGCCCAGCCCCGGATGTCCTTTGGATGCGAAATAAAACGTGTGTTGATTGGCGTGTAAAAAGGGAGAGAAATCATCTTCCGCCGTATTGATGGGAGCGCCAACATTTTCTGGCTTAGCCCAAGTTCCATTGGGAAGCCTGCGGGTTTTCCAAATGTCTTGTTTCCCAATTCCTCCCGGCCGATTGCTGACGAAATACAAGGTTTTTCCGTCGGATGAAAAATTGGGTTGAGATTCCCAATGCGGACCATTCACGTTGGGGCCGAGGTTTATTGGGGCCTGCCAGCTGCCGTTTTTCAATTCCGAAACATATAAATCCATGCTGCCGTAATTATCGGATTGGGCAGATGCTGCAAAAAACAGAAATTTCCCATCGGGCGAAATGCAACCTGCGCCTTCATTGCAGGGTGTATTCACTCGCCCGGGCAGCAATTGCCGTGGCAGCCATTGATGGCCATCCCAACGGCTTTCAAAAAAATTCTCTTCTTCTCGAGAGCCGAAGCCGGGACATCCACCTTTGTACGGCATACGTACAGTGAAAATCATCTTTGAACCGTCAATGGTGAACGAAGGATGGTATTCTGCGGTGGTTTCATTTACACCAGCACCCATGGAAAAGCTATTCAGAACAATGGGGTTTTTCATTAACTGAGCAGACACCTCCAATTCGGCTCGGCGCTTTTCCCAATTGGCCGTTTTTTCCGGGTTCAATGAAGCCGTTTTCAAGTACAACGAAATGCAAGCCACAGCAGAATCGGGATTTTCTAAGTCCATCCAGACATTTGAAGCAATGGCAATGGCCCGAGCATACCGCTTGGAGTCAATGTTGTATGCGGCATACAAATCGGCGATGGCCTCGGCGAGCTTACCGGATTGAACATTCCAATCGGCCCTAAACAAATAGGCTTCGGCATGTTTTGGGCCAAAATCTATGGCATCATTGAGGTGGCGTTTCATGGCCTCAAAATCCCGCTCGGCATAGGCCGCTTCTGCTCGCTTTAAAGCCTTTTCAGACTTTGGGGTAGCGATGGATTGCGAAAAGCTAGGGCAAGTAAAAAGACCTAGAAGGAAAAGAAGTAAACAGGTGTTTTTCAAGGAATACCTACATATTTATGCGTTTGTAAAGATAACCGCCACTGGGGATTATCGTGTATAAAACGCAAAATATCCTCGGTTATTTTATCCCTTCGCTCCCATTCCGGTTGAAGGAACAACATGCAATTTCCTGGCAATTGGGGTACAAATTGCTGAGCCCAAGTTAAGTCTGAGGAATGAAAAACCACCACCTTAAATTCATTGGCTTTAGAAAGCCAATCGGGCCGTGGGGCTTTAAACTTTTTTGGGGAGACGCAGATCCAATCCCAGGTCCCTGAAAAGGGATGTGAGCCACTGGTTTCAATCCAAACCTGTAGGTTCATGGTATGAAAAGCCGCACACAAATCATCCAAGTTGTACATGGAAGGCTCTCCGCCGGTAATAACTACATATTTTGCTCCCGAGGCTTGCACCTCAAGACAAAGTTCTGCAGCTGATTTTTGGGGGAATCCATCGGTAGGCCAGGATTCTTTTACATCGCACCACACACAACCCACATCGCAACCGGCAAGCCGAATAAAGTAGGCCGACCGTCCTGAATTAGCGCCTTCTCCCTGAACGGTAAGGTATTGTTCCATCACAGGCCAGCGCTGTTCTGTGGTATTCATGCCTTTTGGGTCATGGAATCCAACACATACCCAATAAGGTTGCTCATGGATTGTTTGGGAGATGGATTTATTTTCTTTTCTGAGCGGTTGGCCATGACCATGCAAATGCTGGCACAACGGTGTCCCAATGCCGATCCCAAGCCATATAAACCGCTGGTTTCCATTTCAAAATTTGTTGTTCTCAATCCCTGAAATTCAAATCTGGCCATGCGGTCGTTTAAATCTAAATTGCTCGGATTAAGCCGCAGTTTTCGGCCTTGAGGGGCGTAAAATCCGGGGCTGGTGAGCGTAATCCCAGATAGTGTTTTAGAACGAAGCCGGTTCATCAAATCATTGGATGCCTTCACCGCGTATGGCCTGGCGAAGGTATTGGGGTAATTTGCAGTACGAATAAAATTTTCAACCATTTCCAGGGCTTCATCTGAATCTGGATGTCCGTACCAATTCATTAGTCCATCCAATCCGATGGCCCATTCTGAAGCAATCCAAGTACCTACATCAATATCGGCATGCAGAGCACCCGTGGTACCAATGCGAACCAAATCTAAGGATGCGGTATTGGTTTTGGGCATCCTGCTGTCTAGGTCCACATTTACTAAGGCGTCCAATTCATTTAGAACGATATCCACATTGTCTGTTCCAATTCCGGTAGCCACACAGCTCAATCTTTTCCCTTGATATTCACCAGTATGGGTAATGAATTCACGGTGGTGGATGCGCTCATCAACGCGGTCAAACATGGACGAAACCTGCTCTACCCTACCCGGATCGCCCACTAGAATGACGGTGGATGCCAGCTGCTCTGGCCGTAGTCGTAAGTGGTAAACGGACCCATCTGAATTTAAAATTAATTCAGATTCGGGAATGGAGTTAACTATTTCAGGATTGGCCATGGCACACATTCATCAATGGGCACAAAAGTAGGAAAATTTAGGGCGGCTCATCTGCCAGATTTAGGCGCTTCCTTTCCCAGAAAATAGAATACAGGGTTAGTCCTCCTGAAATGGGAAGGAAAGCAGCTGTTCTAAAAACTCAGAAAAAGGCTGAACCTCTTGGTATGGGCGCCCTTGGTAATGTTGACTTACCAATTTAATCCAGGTTGTTTTATCAAAAACAATGCAGCGCTCTACGATTAAATTTCCGAACAATTGAGGGATGGTGTCTTGGTGATGTTGAGTCCGTTTTGGCTTTAGGTATTTAAATTCGCGGTTGCCGGTTTGGGGTGTCACCCAATTGGTTTTGAATTCACTGTGCGCTTCAGTATATCCAAGGGCAATGGCAACGAAGGCAATCCAATCGTAAAAATACCTAGAGTCGGATTCCGTCCAATGGATTGGGGGATTGAAAAAAATTCCTTCTGCGCCCTGCCCGCTAAAGGTGTGAATTTTGAATTCAGAATGAATGCCCATGCGGTGGAATTCCAAAGCCCGGCCAAGTTCAAAAAGCCGTTCCTTGGCTAAGCCTCCACTTCTCCACAGGTTAAATTCCTCAAGTTCTTTAGGTGTTCGAGTACTAGGGGATTGAATAATCCAAGGGTCTTTTTCACTCTGTTTAAACCACCGTTGAAGCCAATTTGCCATGCCCATTTAAAAAAACAACCAGTGAAAGCGCATTTCGGTTTTGTCTCCCCATCCAAATTCCAATGTGGGTGCAGGCAGTTTAATGTAATCTAGGGCATGAAACAAAGCACGCAAAAACTTGTGTCGACTGGGAATTTTAGACCAATGAATATCGGGCGCCAAGTACAGGTGTTGGGTACGCGGAATAAACATATAATCCCCTTCGTTGGCCCGGGCCCCCACATAACCATCAATGCCATACCCGAGAGCTATGGCCAACCAAGAAAACCGCTTTTTATCTGAATTTTTTGAAAACGACATGGGTGATAGGCTTAACCAATAGCGTTGAGCATTGTAATCTTTCAATAGAGTTGAGGGAAATCCATCGCCCAGCAAGCCTGGATTTAGGGGGGCAATACCGCTGGGCCACCAAGAGAACTTAAAGCGTATGCGCTGCTCTGCCCATGCCTGTTGCTGAAAAAAGAATAAACTTGCCCCGGCAGCATTTGCGGCAGCATCCCAGGGTGAGAATCCCCAACCGGCAGAAAATCCATCCAGAACCTCAATGCAGGAAAGAAAACCAAACGCAGATGCAGCTCCAATGGTATTGGCGGCCTTAGTGGAATACCCAAACGGCTTTGCTCCAAGGGCAATAATTTCGGCCAATCCGTAAGCACTAGCGGCATGCCCCAATTTATCCATGCCGCCCCATTGTTGAATATCGTCATAAAAATGGAAGGATTCCATGGGATAATCCTTGTACCAAAGAAAATAGAGACCAAGGGTTGAGGCTGCTGCTGTACTACCAATTAATGTAGGATAAAGGACCTTTTTAACGGCAGAAATGGAATCTGACGATGTCTGCACTTGGCTTTGAACGCGGATAGGCTCTTGATCGCTTTCCCATAGCTTAGGCTCTGCATACTGGCCGAACAGTATGCTGGGCAGAAGGGCGATGGAGAGGAATAGACATTTCATAGTTCAGACACCATCCGAAGGTACAGAAATTGGAGGTTGGGCCTCGTGTAAAGAAGGAATAATTGCAAAAAAGAGGACGTTTTGCTCCTGTTCCTTACCTTATGATTTTTATCATGGTTTACAATTTAATTGCGCCGTTGCTTTGTACTCACACCAATAAAACCAATTATATGAGCATTCGAGTGGTAGATTATCAGGATTATTTAAGTCAGGATCCTATAGTTCGACAGCAATTTATAAAAAACCTTGGCGACTCCTTTTCTGAGATTGGTTTCGCTATCGTCTCGAACCATGGCGTTTCAGAAGAGCTGAAGGAGAAGTTA
>JAQCBQ010000063.1 GCA_027621385.1 Bacteroidota bacterium
GTGGCCGCAGGATTCTAAGTTTTTTTTAAGGTTTTTTTGGGCGGTTGCGGGCTTTCACCGGTAGTCCGCAGTGGCCGGCGGGCTGTCAGCGGGCTGTGGTGGCTCCCAAGGTCGCCTCCTCGCCGCGCGCCAGCAACCGCCGCCCCCTTTGCGTTCTACCCGGTTCAATCCCTACCGCGGCGGCTCTTGACCCCAACCTCTTTGTTTTAAAGTCAAAAACAAAACCATACCTTCGGTAATCCTTTACATTTCAACCTATTCCGTATGAAATACCTCATCTCCATTCTCCTTGTTCTGCTACTTGGCTGGACGAATGTCCGTGCTCAGGGCGTAATTATAGGCGATACCACCGGAGGACTGCCCTCTACGGTCTTGCTTCGGCTTAGCGATACAACCCGAGGGTTTTTGCTGAATAAATTGACTACCGCTCAACGGAATGCCCTACAAAATCCGGAGGAGGGACTTCAAATCTACAACACCAGCACAAAGTGCCTTCAAATTTATATTCCCAATGCCTGGCGAAATGTGGTTTGCGATTGCAGCCAGCCTCCGGCTCAGCCCGGAACCCTAACGGGGCCCACTCAACTGTGCCCGAATTCCAGCAATCAAGTGTACAGCATTGCTTCAGTTCCCGGCGCAAATACCTACAGCTGGACCGTTCCCTCCGGAGCCAGCATTCAAGGCAGCAACAACGACACCTCCATAGTGGTCAATTTTGGCAGTTCGAGCGGTACGGTTACTGTACAGGCTCAAAACGGCTGTGGAAATTCTGCCCAGCGCAGTGTGTCGGTGTTGGTTCAGGCACCCGACAGTACCTTTAGCATCAATCCCAACCCTACAGGAACAAATTACACAACGCAGTTTACTCCCAATTTAACCGGGCAGGGCATTAGCCATGCCTGGCTGTTTCAAAATGGGAATCCGGCCAGTTCTTCCAGCGCTAGTCCCACTGCGCAATGGAGCAGTGCCGGAACCTATGCGGTTCAGCATAGCATTACCGATGCTCAAGGCTGTACCGCATCGTTCACCGATAGTGTGGTGGTGTTGAACTGCCAGCCCTTGGGCAACAGCACGGTGACGTTTAATTATACGGGCGGACCCCAAAGCTGGACGGTTCCTGCGGCAGTTTGTTCCCTAAAAATTGAATGTTGGGGTGCCAAAGGCGGGGATCCGAACACCGGTCGGGCGGGCTTGGGAGGATACGCCAGCGGATACCTGGTGGTGAGTCCAGGGCAAACCCTGAACATTTATGTGGGTGGAGCCGGAACTACCACGGTAGGCGGATGGAATGGAGGGGGAGGTCCAACAGTAAGCACCAATGAATTTGGCGGCGGTGGCGGTGGCACCGATGTTCGTGTTGGCGGTAGTACCTTGAACGACCGGATTATTGTAGCCGGTGGAGGTGGTGGGGCAGGCAGTACTTGCCCTTCATCGGCAAACACCTTCGGCGGACATGGTGGTGGAAGCACCGGTGGCAATCCCAGCGGTTCCTGCAACTCCGGAAACCAGCCCACGCCCGGAACTCAAAATGCCGGCGGACAACCGGGAGGCTATTCCTGTAATTTTAGCTGTGGAGCCGGTAGTTTTGGGTTGGGTGGAGTAGCCGGTGGAGAATGCGGATGCGGAGCAGTAGGCGGCGGCGGAGGTGGCTGGTACGGTGGGGGCGGAGCCTGCCATTGCAAGGCCGGTGCCGGCGGTTCGGGCTATGTAGGAGGCGTAACCAACAGCTCCATGCAAACCGGAATTCGGAATGGGAATGGCCTGGTGGTTTTGACGTATTAGGTAGAGGCAGGGCATGCCCTGCCTTAACGTGGTTAACCTGGCATGCCCTGCATTAACGTGGCCTAGATACGGTGGGGAATGCCTACGGTCGTGGCATACTCAAAGGTATACCCGTTTGGGTGTTTTTCATGCGCAAGCCCAGCCAAAGCCCAGAAGCCAGGGTAAGCGTTGCGATGCTAAGTACGGCAATGGGTATGGACCAGCGGTCGGCCAGCCAACCACTAAGCACAGCCCCCAATACATAGCCCAAATCGCGCCACAGCCGAAATGTTCCTATGGCCTGAGGCCGCTGACTGGGATGTGTATTTTCAGAAATACCCGCTAAAAAGGTGGGATATACCACGGCAGTACCCAATCCCAGCACCACCAATGGCCATGCCAATGCCTGAACCGAATTGAACAACAGCAGCATAGGAATGGAAATTCCCTGAAACAGCATACCCCAAAACAGCAATTTCTTCTTTGAAACGACATCCGCCAAGGCTCCGGTGAATAGCTGCCCTAAGCCCCAAACTGCCGGATAAATGGCTGCAAGCAATGCCATTTGGTTTAAGCTGAATCCTTTTTGCAGCAGTAAAACCGGCAATAAGCCCCAAATCATCCCATCGTTGAGGTTGTTGACCATGCCGGCCTGAGAAATGGAGGCCAAATTTGGATGTTTCCATGCTGTTTGAGCGGCGATGCGAGGAAGTATGGGAATGCGGCTTTGTTCCGCCTCTGCCTGGGCAAAGGCTCGGGTATCGCGAACAAAAAATACGCTGAGCGTGAGGCCCAGTATCGATAAGGCAATTCCCAGGAAAAAAGGGTAGGGGACAAGGCCAAATTCGGTGGCTACCCAGCCGCTTAAAAAGGCCATCCCACCCAAGGCAAGGTAGCCGGCAGATTCGTTGATTCCCATGGCCAATCCCCGCTGTTTGGGTCCGACCAGCTCAATTTTCATCACTACAGTGCTGCTCCAGGTCAATCCCTGTTGAATGCCCAACAATGCATTGGCGAATAAAATCCAGTTCCAATTCGGCGCGTACATGAGCAAAAAGGGGATAGGAAGAGCTATGAGCCAACCCACAACCAGTAGGTTTTTCCGGCCAAATCGCTCGGCTAAGCTGCCGGTAACGTAGTTGGTTCCGGCTTTAAACAAACCGAATACAGCGATAAAAGAAAGAATGGCCAAGTTGGCATTGAGGCCATATACGGTTTCGGCCAAACGGGGCAAGATGCTGCGTTCCATTCCAACCATGCCTCCAACAAAGGCATTGATTAACACCAATAGGCTAAATTGCGCCGCGTTTTGTTTTAGACCAAGTTGTATGGAGGGCATGGGCAAAGGTAGATTTTTGAATTGGTGTCGGGGCAAACCTACGTGTTTGACCCAATTTTGCCGGGCAAACACGTAGGTATGCCCCCTTTAAAAAAAAAGCCCGCAACCTAAGTTGCGGGCTTTTAGCCAGCGGAGAGAGAGGGATTCGAACCCCCGGAGGTATTACCCTCAACGGTTTTCAAGACCGCCGCAATCGACCACTCTGCCATCTCTCCGGCGCAAAAATACGGCTTTTCGTGAAATTTAAAGGATTCCTACGAAATTATTAATTAGGGTTTGATAATCAATGTGTTGAAAGCTATTGCGAAGCAGGTTTGCCGAATTAACCTGCCTGTTCATACCTCACATTCCTATTCCAAAGGCAGGTCTGTTGGCCAAGATATGCTCTGATATGCTTCTATCACTTCTGAGATGCTAGAGTAGGCTTTTTTCAACTTTTTGGGTATCCCTTCAACCGGCACCCATTTAATTTTGGTAATTCCTTCCTCCAATTGAGGTGTTAATTCCTCTTGTGCCGAATACATATGGTACCACACACTTTTTTTCAATTTCCTGTGTTCGATTCCACCAAAGGTATGCCAGGTGGCAGTGAGTTTTCGCCCCAAAACAAGATGCTTTAGCCCACATTCTTCCTGCACTTCGCGCAACGCTGACCCTTGAATGCTCTCGCCCTTTTCTTTCTTCCCCTTTGGCAAATCCCATTTTTTATTTCGATAAATAAATAAGAGCTCTCCTGCAGGATTTTCAACCAATCCTCCTCCGGCCGTAACCACAGAATAAAACGATTTAAAATCGAGCCAGAGCTGAGCAATGTCTTCACTGTGAATGCAGATGCAAAGAGGAGCCTCTTCCGATTCCATTTTTTCAATGCAGTGCAGCAGTTGATTTTTGGATTGGTAGTGTTGAACTTCAAAGCCATCTGCCGGTTCAAATTCCAGCAGCTGGCTTTCCATAAGAATCAACCTCGAGGAGTTGATGAAAACTTTATACTTTTGAGCCATGTCCGTCGGTCCTTCAACATCCCGGGAATTTGCCCGGAAATTAATGCAAATTAAGGCAATTCGTTTGCAACCGCAAACCCCCTTTACTTGGGCTTCAGGTTGGAAATCGCCCATTTATTGCGACAACCGGCTTACCTTGTCTTATCCTGAGTTGCGGGCCTTTATCGCCCGGAATTTAAAGGAATTGGCCTTGGATTTCCAGATTCCTTTTGCCTCGGTGGTCGGAGTGGCTACCGGTGGAATTGCACATGGGGTGTTGTTGGCAGAACAATTAAATCTGCCCTTTGCTTATGTAAGGTCTGCCCCCAAAAGCCACGGGACCGGAAGTCAAATTGAAGGTCATATCCCCCCTGGACCGGTTTTGGTGGTGGAAGATTTAATCTCGACCGGAAAAAGCAGCTTGGAAGCGGTTGATGCGCTGCGCTTGGCCGGGCACTCGGTGCATCACATGCTTGCTCTGTTTTCGTATGGTTTTGATACGGCCGATGTACGTTTTCAGGCGTCTAAGGTGCAGGTAAAAACAATGTCGGGCTATGCCGACTTAATTCAAGTGGCCGAAGAAGAAAATGGACTGTCTGTGACGGACATGGAAGAACTTAAAGCTTGGCGCAAACAACCTGAAACCTGGAATCAACATGCTTAATATCCCCATTCATCCCCGTCAATTGAGCGCTTCTGCCAATCAGGTACGGGCTTTTTTCTCTGATTTACGCCACTTGGAAGAACTGATGCCTGAATCGGTAACTCAATTTGAAGCTGATGAAAGCCGCTGTTCCTTTAAGTTGGGAAGTTTGGGTAAAATTGGATTGGAAATCAATGCCGAGGCTTCTGATTCTGACAAGGTGCTGCTGCAAACCATCAACAATATTCCGTTTCCGGTCCAGCTGCACATCAATATTAAGGCGCTAGAACCCCAAACTACCGAAGTAGGCATGAACGTTCAAGCCGATATGAATCCGTTTATGCAAATGATGGCCGCAAAACCGTTGGAGCAGTTTTTAGGGCACCTTCTTAAAAAGCTGGCTGAACGCTTTTCCTCCTAATTTGTGCATTTTAGTGCAACAAATGCCGCGGGATAGGAAATACAAAAAACAAGGTTTAAAATAATCAAAAAAGGTGGCCAAGGTGGGAATCCATGCCCACCGGCTAATTTTTAACGCAAAGGCCGCAAAGGGAGCCGCAATGTTCGCAAAGGAGCCTCGAGCACTTTTGCTATTCGCCCCATCCTCTGTGCCCTTTGCGCCGACATTGAGATCTTTGTGGTAAAAAATACGTTAAGGCATAGTTGTCAATTCTTTACCAAAACCGCCGCAGGCTTTTCCTCTACACTTTCAGGGTTAGCCCCTTAATTCCCTGAAGGAGCTCAAACACCTCATCGCCCGGATGAATTTTTAGTTTAGCAGATTCCAACGAAACTATGGTTTCTGATTCGTGGTCTGCAATTCGAATTTTCAAGAGGGTATCGCCCGGGTGTTCATTGATAATGCTGTGCAGAAACTGAATAAATTCAGGATTCACACATTTTAGTTGAATGGAACAGGTGATTTCTTTTAGGCGTTTGGCCCTTAAATCATTCAGCAATTCAATGTGCTGCACCTTAAATTCCAATTGGTTTGAATCGCGAAACCGCTGTTGCACCAAACCCCGCACAAATACAAAAAGCCCGGTTTCTAAATAGGGTTTGAATTTTAAATAATCATCTCCGAACAAAGCGATTTCTGTTGTGCCCGTTAGGTCTTCCACGTTCAAAATGCCAAATGGCTTTCCATTTTTTGTGGTTCGGTGCACCACATCGCCAACAATACCGCCCAGGGTAATGGTTTGGCCCAGTAAGTGATCCAACGATTCCAGATTTGAAATGGTCGTGTTGCAAAACCGGTTAAGTTCAAATTGAAAATCATCCAAGGGATGCCCGGACAAATAAAACCCGGTAAGTTCCTTTTCCTTTTTCAACTGAGCAATGGGGTTCCATGGGTTGCAATTGGGTGGATTGGGTAAGGCCACATCAGCTGCCGTGGTTTCTCCAAACAAACTGGGAGTCGCATTTTTCACCTGATTTTGGAAGGACGTTCCCCAACGCACCAGGCGCTCAATAAAGGGACCGCTGCCGGGATTTTCTTCTTCAAAATATTGAGCACGGTGGAGTGGGGGGAGGCTATCCATGGCTCCGGCCAACACCAGATTTTCAATCACCCTTCGGTTTACGGCGCTTAAATTGACGCGTTTTAGAAAATCATATACATCCTCAAATGGTCCGGCTGCTTTCCGTTCCTGAATGATGCCCTCAACGGCCGCTTCTCCAACATTTTTAATGGCACCCAATCCAAACCGGATTTCTCCTTTGGCATTTACTGAAAAGTTGGTAATGGATTCATTTACGTTGGGGCCTAATATGGTTAATCCCATTCTTCGGCATTCTTCCATAAAGAAGATGAGCTTATCGCTGTTGCTCAGGTTGTTGGACAATACCGAAGCCATGTATTCTGCCGGATAATGCGCTTTAAGGTAGGCGGTTTGATAGGCTACATAGGCATAACAAGTGGAGTGCGATTTGTTAAATGCATAGCTGGCAAAGGCCTCCCAGTCGGTCCAGACCTTTTCGCATATTTTGGCGGGATGTCCATTTTTTTCGCAGCCCTCCATAAACAGTCCTTTCAGCTGGTCTAGAACGGACTTTTGTTTTTTACCCATGGCCTTCCTCAAGGTATCGGCTTGACCTTTAGTAAAGCCCGCCAGCTTTTGAGACAAGAGCATAACCTGTTCCTGGTACACCGTAATGCCATAGGTTTCCTTCAGGAATTCCTCCATATCGGGCAGGTCGTACACAATGGATTTTCTACCGTGCTTGCGGGCAACAAACTCGGGAATGTAATCCAAGGGACCCGGCCTGTACAAGGCATTCATCGCAATTAAATCCTCGAGTTTATCGGGCTTTAGTTCCCGCAGGTATTTCTGCATGCCGACCGATTCAAATTGAAAGGTGGCGTTGGTTTCCCCCTTTTGATACAGTTCAAATGTTTTTTGGTCGTCCAGAGGAATGGAATCTAAATCAATGCTGATTTTATGGTTTTCCTGTATTAGTTCGATGGCGTATTTTAAAATGCTCAGGGTTTTGAGCCCAAGGAAGTCCATTTTAATGACACCGGCATTTTCAATGATTGAGCCGTCGTATTGGGTCACCAACAAATCGGTATCTTTTGCCGAGGCTACCGGAATTAAATCGGTTAGATCGGTAGGGGCGATGATGATACCGGCGGCATGAATACCGGTATTGCGCACACTGCCTTCCAGCAATTCGGCTTCTTTTAGGATGTCGGAACTTAAGCCGGGGGTTGAAAGCAGCTTCCGCAATTCGCGAACGCCTTTCAGCTCATCTTCGCTCAGTTTCTCTTTGTCTTTTAGCCCCTCTTTTCCATCTTCAGGTGCACGTAGAATTCGTTTCAGGGAAATTCCCGGTTTCTCTGGAACCAATTTGGATAGGGCATTGGAATCCGATATGGGTAGGTCCATCACCCTGGCCACGTCTTTAATGCTCATTTTGGCCGCCATAGAGCCGTAGGTGATGATATGTGCCACCTGGTTTTTTCCATATTTATCCACCACATAATCGATGACCTTTTGGCGACCGGCATCGTCAAAATCGGTATCGATATCAGGCATGCTTTTCCGTTCCGGGTTTAGGAACCGTTCGAACAGCAAATCGTATTTAATGGGGTCGATGTTGGTGATCCCGATGCAGTAGGCAATGGCAGAGCCGGCGGCTGATCCTCTGCCGGGCCCAATTAAAACGCCCAACTTTCGACCGGCATCGATGAAATCAGCAACAATCAGGAAATACCCGGCAAAGCCCATTTGCTGAACGGTGAACAGCTCAAAGTTCAAGCGTTCTTCAACCGTGGCGCTAATTTCTCCATACCGTTCCTTGGCGCCTTGAAAGGTAATGTGGCGCAGATAGGCATCTTGATCCACGAATCCCGCCGGAATGGGAAAGTTGGGGAGCAAGATTTGCTTTTCCAGATTTAGGTTTTCTACTTTGTCAACAATTTCACGGGTTTGCTCTAGGGCTTGGGGTATGTCCTTGAACAATTCGCCCATTTCCCGTCCGGTTTTAAAAAAGAATTGGTCGTTGTAAAAAGCAAAGCGCTTTCCTTTCGACATCATATCGTCGTCTCCAAACTCCTTGATGGTGGGTGTGCTTTTTTTCTCACCGGTATTGATGCACAACAATATATCATGGGCATTGCTGTCTTCTTGGTTGACATAATGCGAGTCGTTGGAAGCGATGATGGGGACTTGGTATTTTGCCGCCCATTTTAGAAGAATGGTATTGACTTTTTCTTGATCGGGTATTTGATGCCGTTGAATTTCGATGTAGTAATCTTCTCCAAACAAATCCAGCCACCATTTGAATACGGCTTCGGCTTCTTCCTCTGATTTTTGCATGATGGCCTTGGGCACTTCCGCACCAAGGCAGCAGGTGGTGGCGATAAGTCCCTTGTGGTACTTAAGAATTAACTCCTTGTCGATTCTTGGATATTTTCCATACATGCCTTCCATGTAGCCGAGCGAGGTCAGCTTGCACAGATTTTTATAGCCCTCTTCGTTTTTCGCCAGCATCAATTGATGGTATCGCACATCTTTTTCCTCTCGTGAGAAACTTTGGCGGTGCCGGTCTTGTACCACGTAAAACTCACATCCGATAATGGGCTTAACCAAGGGGTTCCCATTTCCATCTTTGCGTTTCCAGGCTTCAGCCACAAATTTAAAGACCCCAAACATGTTTCCATGGTCGGTAATGGCCATTCCTTTCATGCCATCGGCAATGGCTTTGTCGTAAAGTTTAGAAATATCTGCTGCTCCATCCAACAACGAAAACTGGGTGTGAACATGAAGGTGGTTGAATGAATGCGACATAAAAAAAGGGATTACGTCCAAAAATACGAATCCCTTCCAAGGCTTGCACCTTGTGTTGACAATTTGTTAAGAAAATGCCTTATTCGAAATCTTCGAAGCGCACGTCCGGATAATCGGTGTCGCGCTGTTCTCCTTCTCTATGGGGAGTGTACACCTGCTCTTCTACAGGAGTTGGATTGTTCTCACGCACAAAATCCAAAGCTTCTTGTAACCCATCAGAAAACTTGATTAAATCTTCCTTATAAAGAAACAATTTGTGCTTTTCGTAAAAAAACGACCCATCCGGTCTTGGTCTACGTTTACTTTCAGTGATGGTAATAAAGAGATTCTCGTCACGAGTGGCCTTTACATCAAAAAAATAGGTTCTTTTTCCCGCACGAACCGACTTTGAAAAGCGTTCGTTTTGGTTGTTTTTGTAATGGTCTTCCATAAGCGAAGGGCTTGTTTTCTTTCCAAATATAATAAAAGGAATATCTAAACCACAAAAATGTTCCTTTTTCTTACCTGTTTGATTTAGGAGAAAGCGCAATTTTGCTGTGCAAAGCCACTCAAGGGCATTTATTCTGAGTCTGCTACTCGGCTTGGACTCTGCTGTTCAAAAAACTGCCAATACAATCCTTTGGCCTGTAGCAATTCAGTGGGAGGTCCAAATTCAACAGCCTGACCTTGGTCTAAAACCAAAATGCGTTCTGCCGGCTGCAAGGTGGAAAGCCGATGTGAGATTAACACGATGGCCGAACGCTGGTTTAAACGTTTTAAGTGATTCAATACCTCCCGCTCCGTACTGGTATCTACTGCGGAAAGGGCATCATCCAGCACCAAACAAGGACGGGGTTGAATCAGAGCCCGGGCAATGCTGCTGCGTTGTTTTTGTCCACCGCTTAAGGTTACGCCCCGTTCCCCCAGGCGGGTTTGATAGGCTTCTGAAAATTCCATCACATTTTCATGCAATCCGGCCATGACAGAGGCCTGAATAACTTCTTCCTGGCTTGCTTTCATGGAATCGGTCGCCCCAAATCGGATGTTGTTTTCAATGGTATCGGAAAATAAAAAAACGTCTTGAGGAACAAAGGAGAAAACGCTGCGCAAGGCCGAAAGGGAGTAGGAACGAAGGTCTTCTCCATTCAGGGTGATTTTTCCCTCGGTGGGGTCATAAAAGCGCATCATTAATAAAGCAATGCTTGACTTTCCCGACCCCGTTTTTCCGGTAATGCCCAACACCTGCTTTTTTTCCAGCTTAAACGATACGTTGGTCAAGGCCCGAATTCCGGTTTCCGGATACACAAAGCCTACCGAATGAAATTCAAGTTCAAAAGCACCTTCCGTGGGCAATAGCCTTCCTTCGGGCAGGCTAGACTTGGTTTCTAAAAATTCATTGATTCGAATTTGTGAGGCCTCGGCGCGTTGCCAAATGGAAGTGATCCAGCCCAAGGAGGCCACAGGCCAGGTCAACAGGTTTACATAAATAATGAACTCGGCAATAACCCCCGGACTGATGCGCTCATGGTACACTTCCCAGCCTCCAACTCCCACCGCCAAAACAGTACTTATTCCAATCAAAAGCAAGATTAAGGGGAAAAATACGGCATTTATAACCATCAACCGTACCGCTTCTTTTCTATACCCTTCACTTTGAGATTCAAACCGGTTCTCGAATTCGGGCTGCCTGCCATAGGCCTTAACAATCCGTATGCCTGAAATGAATTCCTGAACAAAGGAACTGATGGACGATAAGGCCTCCTGAACTCGAGTGGATTGGCTTAAAATTCGTTTGTTCACCAAATACACCAATGCCGACAAGATGGGCATGGGAACAAAAACCAAAAGGGTGAGAAATGGACTGGTTTTAAGCATCATCCCCAACACCAGCACGAACAGAACCAGGGTGTTTAAGCCATACATGATTACAGGCCCCAAATACATGCGTACATTGCTGATGTCTTCCGACAACCTGTTCATTAAATCGCCGGTGGCATGCCTCCTGAAAAACCCCAAATCCATGTTCTGGTAATGGGCAAAGACATCGTTTTTTAAATCGTATTCAATCCATCGGGATGTAATGATGATGGTTTGACGCACCATAAACAACAAAATGCCTTTGCAAAGGGCAAACAAAAAAATAAGACCGGCCAACTTGATCAACGCATCGAAAAACGTTTGCTTATCCATGGCCGAGGGATTGGCTTTCAACTCCTTTAAGTACTCTGACACCAAATCAATGGATTCTTGAATCAATCCTGCCGGAAAAACGGCGAACAGGTTTGAGCCAATAATAAAGAGCAGGCCCAATGCCAATCGACCCCTATATTTCCACAAATAATGATTTAAACTCGCTAAGGCGTTCATGGTAATTTTGGGTTGCATCTGCTTCAATCCAATGAAAAAATCTACATTTGCAGCAAACGACAACCGCCTCAAAGGTAATTAATCAATCACCCAAATGGAACTTGCTGCCGAAACCAATCTTCAACAACCACATGTTCTGAATGTCATGTCTTCCATGGACCATGAACAATTGGTCTTTTGCCAGGACAATCAAACCGGACTTAAAGCCATTATCGGAATTCACAACACCACCTTGGGACCCGCTCTTGGCGGTACACGCATGTGGGCCTACGAACGGCTTGACGATGCGGTTGAAGACGTCCTGCGCTTAAGCCGTGGTATGACCTTCAAGGCCTCCATTGCCGGTCTCAACCTGGGTGGAGGTAAGGCCGTAATTATTGGAGATGCCCGTTCGCTTAAAAATGAAGCCCTGTTGCGCCGTTTTGGCAAGTTTGTTCAATCCCTGAATGGGAAATACATTACCGCAGAAGATGTGGGAATGTCCACCCGCGATATGGAATACATTCATGCTGAAACCTCATTCGTAACCGGTTTGCCCGAACATTTGGGGGGCAGCGGCGACCCTTCTCCGGTTACGGCATACGGAGTATATATGGGCATGAAAGCCTCAGCAAAATTCGCCTATGGCTCCGATTCCCTGGCCGGAAAAACAGTCTTGGTGCAAGGCGCCGGACATGTGGGCTCTTACTTGATTGACAACCTGATTAAAGAAGGCGCCAAGGTGAAGGTTTCCGATATTTTTGAAGATAAAATTCAAGCAATAACCCGCCGTCAACCCGCTGTTGAAGTGGTACCCGACGACCAGGTGTTTACCTCCAACATGGATATTTTCGCTCCTTGCGCCCTCGGAGGCATTTTAAACAACGATTCGTTGGCCGCCCTACGGTGCGACATTGTGGCCGGAGGAGCCAACAATCAGCTGAAATCTGAAAAAACT
>JAQCBQ010000064.1 GCA_027621385.1 Bacteroidota bacterium
GGCATAGAAGGCAATGGAATGGGGAGCTGAAGGGGTTAAGCCGCCAGAAGCCTCTATTCAAATTCAAAGTCGGAGGATTTGTCCACCTGATTTGAATTGGGACGTTTTCCAGGGCCTTCCTGGGGCTTTTCTCCCGGTTTCGGGGCTCCAAAATCTTCTTTTAGTAGTTCTTTTAGTGTTTGGCCTTCCTTTTTCATGTCTTGTCCCATTTTCTGGAAGGTGTTTTTCATGTCATAACTGATTTTTGCCTGATCCATGGTGCCGGTCATTTTCAAATATATGCGAGCGGTACTTTCGGTTTCTTGTATGTCGCCGTAATCGCTTTGGCGTTTTGATTTGAAGAGCTTGAATTTGTTGGCCAGCAGTTCGCGCATCAATAGGTTGAATCGATAGTCTATGGTTTGATCAAAGGCATGAGTGCCCGATAAATTTAAATCCAAGGCATTGGAACGGATGCTCATTTCGGGAATGTAAATGATTTCGTTTTTAATCTCAATTTGATTGCTCAATGTGGCGAATCGAATATCGTTGAGCTCATTCATATCAATGAATGTGGCAAGTGGTTTTAGGGGCTCGAAGTTTTTCAGTCGCCCATTTTCTAAATTCAGGCTGCTTTGCACCAACAAACTCGGCAGGTCAATGCTAAGGTCGTTTTTAAGTTTGCTTTTTACCGATACATCAGCAAAAAGGATTCCTTCTATGTTTTGGTAAATCAGGCTAGATTGGCCAAAGTTGTTGAACTGCCGGAACAGTTCCTGCACATTTACGTTTCCAAGCGAGAAGGAGGCAGAAATTTCCTGAATACCATTGGTGTTTATCCATTGCCCCTGTCCCATGCATTCTCCGTTTAGGGTTTTAAATTGAAGGCCGCGCAGGTATAGATTTGAGGCTTGAAGGCTTAGGTTTGCCTTTATGTCATTGGCTTTAAATGTTTTATACTGAAGGGTGTCAATGTGAATGTTGAGCTGATGTTTCCAATTGATTGGCCAGGCGAAGGCCTCTGAATTGCTGCTGTTGCTTTTTCCCAGCCAGGATTCGGGATTTAAATATCCAATGTGAAGGTCTCCACTAAATTGCAGGCTGCTGTCCATGCCCAGCGCGTATTGTAGGCCACCGGTCCATGTCAGGTTTCCCTGAACCCGGCTTTCACCCCATTGGGCACGCATTTCTGAACTTCGGATTCCGGATTGGTCGATTTCAACGTTGGCAGAGAGGTTGGAGATGGGATAAATCCATCCGCTGTGCGCAATTTCAACCTCGCGTAAACCTATGCGGCCGGAGCTTTGTTCAACCGTGGTTGCACTGGTCCATTGTCCCGATTTTCCTTTGTAATTGATTTGCAGGTTGGCCTTTCCTTTAAGCTGCAGTTCGGGATCGGGATTGATGAAGGGTTTCCAGGTGTGCAGGTCGAGTTCTCCTTGCAGCTGAAGCTCCAAGTCACCTTCCAAGGGTTCACTGTACTTCAGTCCACCTTGAATGGCTTGCCCCTGAATGTTGGCTGAAAACTGAGGCAATTGAATGGTCCATTGGTTTTTTTCATTGAGTTGAACAGCACCCTTCAGGTTGATGTTTTGAAGAACCGTAGAAGTGGGGGCGTATTCCCATTGGCCATCGTTCAGTTCAAAATTCAGGTTGAGTTCCGGTTGTTTCTTTTTTAACCATTTTCCGATGTAGGTCCCAGATAAATTTACTTTTCCTTGTCCGGCATATTCTTGCCAAATGGGATTGGATGTGGCTTTTTCCAGGATGCTGTTCAGCTCCGATAAATCCAGGTTGCTGCCTTGAAATTCAACATCAATTTCAGACACCTCGCCTGTATTTACCCGGCCTTTTCCCGTCAACGACATTTCGCCAAAACCTAAGGTTAGGTTGGCAATGAAGTGTTCTTGTTTTTGTTGGTCGATATTGATGTTGGTTTGCAGGCTCAGCTCCAATTCACTAAAATAGGGTAGGGTTCCAATGAGTTCGGTTTGGAGTTCATATTGGTCTTGGCCAAATGCGCCCTTGAAAAATGCTTGGCCAAGGCTAAACTGTAGGGGTTTGGATTTCCCATCATCGTAAGACAGTTGAATCTTAGACAAGGAAAGCTGTTCAATTTCAAAGGTGGAATTTGAGGTCGATTCCAGGCTGTCTTCCTTAAATATGCTGAAATTATTCCCCAGCTCTGGATTGTAGCGAATATGAAGTTTGCCCCGTTGCACAGAAATGCGGCGAACCGT
Organism: Bacteroidota bacterium; assembly: GCA_027621385.1. Lineage (GTDB taxonomy): Bacteria > Bacteroidota > Bacteroidia > CAIKAF01 > CAIKAF01 > CAIKAF01. The sequence continues at coordinate 2,220 of JAQCBQ010000064.1, forward strand.
CGGATTATCCTGAAACACATCCAGGGGTTTTACTTGAAGGTGAATGGATTGACATTCCAGGAGTAGGGAGTCGGGCCTAGCCATGCCTCCGGCTTCCAGTACGCGAACATCTTGCAGCTCTACCGATAGATATGGAAAATTGGCCCAAAAGGTTACATCTACCTCTTCAACCTGCACTTTTGTATTTAGCCTGCGGTTCATTGCCTCTAGAACAGCAGAAATAAGCGCATCTTTAAATACAAAAGTCAGTACTATTGGAAGGCTAAAGACCAAGAATACACTCAGAAAAAGCCATTTGACCCAGCGCCATTTTTTTGGGGGAGGAGAACTTGCCGGAGTGGTTTGAGGATTCATTGGCGTGCTGAACAAAAATTAAAACGTGGCATTACCAAGTTTGGTATAGCAGAACAGCGGCTTTAACCAATAAAAACAGTCCAAACAACATCAGTCCCCATCCCATAAATTGGGAAAGCCGAATCAGGCGCCGGGGAGTCATAAGAATGCGCAGTCGGCTGCTGCCATAAATTTTAAGAATATCAATGCCCATCATAACCAATAGGGTGACCGAGAAATGACCGGCGATTTTAATGGAATTTTGTTCGAATTGAGCTGTAATAAGCGTAACGCTTCCAATCCAAAACAGCAGCACAGATGGATTTACGGAATTGTACATAAACCCTTTCCACATCAGCGTAAGTGGAGGACTTTTTTGGCCTTCCATCCAACGGTGTACTTGCCGAAGTTGGCTGTGTTTAATTTTTAGTTTAAACGCACCCATGCCGATGAGCAAGGCTCCGCCAAGACTTAAATACAAGGGTTCCAATTGGGGACTTACCGTTAAAAACTGACCTAGGCCAAAATAGGTGACTGCAATTAAAAAGGCATCGCTGATTAAAACACCCAGTTCCATGAATAGGGTGCGTTTTGCCCCCTCAGCAATGGAACTTTGAATCAATGCCAACATGGTTGGTCCTGCGGCAATACTTAGCAGCAAACCCATCAATAAACCGGAAACAATGAAATCGGACATGTACAAAGAAAAGTAAAAAGCCTTATCCTAAACGTTGTTTATTTAAAATGAATTCTCCCCATGCCTGAAGCAGTTCGCCGCGCAACACCCTTGGGAATTTACTTTGGGCTCCAATTTTACCTCTGATTTCTAGCCATTCATAAAACCAAGTGACGGGAAGTAGGGTTACCTGAACCTCCTTCAGCGCATGTTGGCGCTCCACTTTATAATCGTCGTTCAACATGCATAGGATTGAATCCAGCTGCAAGGCAAGGGATTGAGAGTCCATGGGAATGGATTCAGAGCAGCCGATGTACCAATGGTGGCCGAAAAAATGGCCGGATGGCATTGGGGCAACGGTGAATTCCGGGAAGGATATGCCCCGTTGTTCGGCCAGCAATTCAACAGCCCTGCTCATATTATCTACGGACAGATGCTCGCCGCACAAGCTTAAAAAGTGTTTGGTTCGACCTGTGATGATGATTTCGCGGTGCTCAACCGAGCTGAACTTAATGGTATCACCGATCAGGTATCGCCAGGCTCCGGCATTGGTGGAAATAAGGATGGCATATTCCTCATTTTTTCGTACTTCTTCAATCAACAGGGGGCGTTGGGCATCGGGACGCAGTTCTCCTTCTTCATTGAAATTGGAAGCATTGAATGGAATGAATTCCATGAAAATGCCATTGTTCAATACCAATTCCATGCCTTTGACTTCTTTTCGGCTTTGATAGGCCAAAAATCCTTCGCTGGCCAGGTAGGTTTCTAAGTATTGAATGGGTTTACCAAGCAAACGGTCAAAAGCAGTTCGGTAGGGTTCAAAGGCGACTCCGCCGTAAATGAACACCGATAAATTGGGCCAAATGTCGTGGATGGTATTCAAACGGTAGGTTTGAATGATGCGTTCCAGTACAATTTGATTCCAGGCTGGAACCCCCGTAATCATTCCAATGTCCCAATTGGGCGCTTTTTTTACAATTTCATCTATTTTCAGGTTCCAATCCTTTTGTCGGGCGATGGCTTTTCCAGGCTTGTAAAAAGGACTGGTATAAAAGGGCATGTTGGCTTGGTTGATGCCACTTAAGTCGCCCATATAGTAATTTCCCACTTTTTCAAGGTCGGTCGATCCCCCCAGCACCAAAACGCCTTTACCAAAAAGGTCTTCGGGCAAATTGTAGTTGACAAGGGTGAGCAATTGGCGTACAGAGGTTCGGCGCATGGATTTGATCATGCTGCCGGTAACTGGAATGTATTTAGAGGCAGATCCGCTGGTACCAGAGCTCAACGCATAATACTTAATTTGCCCAGGCCAGGTTACGTCTTGTTCTCCTGCTAAACTTTTACTCCACCATTCCCGATGCATTCGGGTGTAGTCAAAGATGGGGACAGTCTGTTGAAAGGAGTTTCTGGGAAAATCCGATTTTAGGATGCCCTCAAAATTATAGGTCTGTCCAAATTGAGTGCCCTTTGCCTTTTTGAGCAATTTAACCAAGGTACTGCGTTGCCAGTGGCTGGCAGAGCGGCCTTTTCGGACTTTATTTATGGTTTTCCGTAGGCGTAATCCGCGTTTAATCAGGCTTCCCAGCAAGACCATAGACAAATGTTATTGGCGTCGAAGCATGACTACTTCTTCTTCCGTCAAAAACCGAGCTTGACCTCGTTTAAGTCCTTTTTTGGTTAATCCGGCGAACATCACCCGGTCTAACTTCAGGACTTGGTATCCAAAATGTTCAATCATTCGGCGCACAATTCGGTTGCGGCCGGAATGGATTTTAATTCCGATTTGGGTATTTGTACCGCCTTCCACCATGCTGATTTCATCGGGCTGAATAAAACCATCTTCCAATTCAATGCCCTTTTGAAGTGCTTTTAAATCTTTCACTTTAAATCGCTTATCAACCTCGACGGTGTACACTTTGCTGATTTTCCTAGAGGGGTGCAACAAGCGATCGGCCAAATCTCCATCGTTGGTGAGCATTAAAACACCGGTGGTTTGACGATCCAATCGACCTACGGGGTATACCCGCATTCGAGTCAATGTTCCCACCAATTCCATTACAGTTTTACGCTGCTGAGGGTCTTTGGTGGTGGTAAGGTAGTCTTTGGGTTTATTCAATAAAACGTAGGTGGGCGTTTCTCCGCTCACCCGTTTTCCTCCGAACAAGACCACATCATCGGATTGAATTTTATGGCCCAGTTCGGTGATGATTTCTCCGTTTACTTCTACCACTCCCGATTGGATGAATTGGTCTGCTTCTCGGCGGCTGCACAACCCTGCGTTGGCCAAGTATTTATTTAAGCGGATGCCTTTAATTCCAACTTCTGCTGCCTCTCGGTTTTGTCTGCGGTTATGCCCATAGGTTTTCCCGGGACGATCTACCGGTGGTTTTCTGCGTGTTGAAGGTGCTGAATCGGTGCTTGAACTTTCCTTTTCAAACCTGCGCTTGGGTCGATCTTCTCCCTCTGCGGGAGTTGAATACCCTCTCTTTTCTTTCGGGCCGGAGGATTCAAACCTTGGAGAATCTCGATTAAAACTTCTCTTTTCGAACGATCTGCCTGGTTTTCTTTCGGCATCGCCCTCGTAATTCCTACGGGGTTTATCAGAGAAGCTGGAACTTCGTGTGGATGGTTTATTCGAAAATCTCGATGGGCGAGGGGAGTCTTGGTCTCCTGATTTTGCGCCAAAAGGCTTTCTGGGATAGCTTGGGCGATCGTTGCTGCGTGCGGGCCGCGCATCTCTTCCTGCGAATGGTCTTGGCTTTCGCTCTCTGTCTTCACCACCTTTTGAATCAAAAGAGGGCTTAGGTCGGGCGGAAAAGCCTCTGTCTCCGTCGCGGTCTTTCGAAAACCGTTTTGGCCGATCCCCGTCCTCGCTTGAGGGTTTAGAATAGGGGCGTGCTGACCGATTCCCGGCTGGTTTTCTATCGGAACCAGAAAAAGGTCGTGCCGGCCGATCCTCAGAACGGCGGGCTCCCCCAAAACCTGTTTTTCTTGGCCCAAATGAAGGACGGTCATCCCGATTAAAATTCGAAGCCGATCGCCTAGGCCGCTCGGAGTTTGAATCCCGTTCAGGTCGGGGACTGTAATCTTTACTTACCATCCTGCTTCGGCGCGCGGGTTGCTCGCCTTCTGTACCTTCTGATTTTTTGCGTGCATAGCTCCGTTCTGAGCTACCTTTAAACGTATCGTCTTCTCTGCGTTTTGGTCGGCCTGCTCCGGTGGGGGCTGATGGGTTGCGGCTCCCCGTTATCCGGGTTCTGCCCGGCCCTTTTTTCGATTCCATCGTTCTATATTTCAGCAAAGGTAGGATTAATCCCCTCAACTGAAGAATTTAGACCAGTATATGTTCTTATTCACTGCACTTGCACCCCTCACATTCGGCTTGGGTGGCAAAACCGTATTCTCCACAACCACTATATCCAATCTGTTGGCATTGCTGGCTGGAGGCATCAAAAAACCAACGCTGAAAATACGCCTGACACAGTTCATCGGTTGGGGCCTTTTCTGCGCAAGTGGGTTCCGGCAAAAAGGTAGAACAATCGTCCGAGCAAGAAGAAATAACCAAAACCAGAAATCCTAGAGCAAACCCCTGTGCTAAAGAAAATAATTTTAACGAAGGCTGAACCATTTGGACTAATCTTGGGTTTAAAAAGTATGCAGTAGCACAAAAATACAGGGATTTGCAGATTTCCGCAAGATGTGGCATTGGTTTGGCCTTCCTTTTACTAATTTTGCAGGCATTAATGTGTTAACAGCTTAAGAAAGGTACATGAAATTATCTCAGTTCCGCTATAAAGAACCCGAAGAACTTTTTGCTCAATATCCTGCACCCAATCGGGATGACGCACGCATGATGGTGGTAAACCGACAAACAGGAAGCATCGAACATAAATATGTCCGCGATTTGGTGGAGTATTTTTCTGAGGGAGATTGCATGATTTTGAACGACACCGCTGTTTTTCCCTCCCGTTTGTACGGCAATAAGGAAAAGACAGGGGCTCAAATTGAAGTTTTCTTGCTCCGGGAATTGGATCCTGAAAGCAAATTGTGGGATGTATTGGTGGACCCTGCGCGAAAAATCCGAATTGGCAATAAATTGTATTTCGGAGAAGACGATTCTCTAGTGGCCGAAGTGATTGACAACACCACCTCAAGAGGACGTACACTGCGCTTCTTGTTTGACGGCACATCCGAAGAATTTAGACATATGTTGCTGGATTTGGGCGAAACGCCCTTGCCCAAATACATAGATCGCCCGGTTGAGCCAGAAGACCGCGAACGGTATCAAACCATTTACGCCTCTAAAGTAGGGGCAGTAGCCGCACCCACCGGAGGCTTGCATTTGTCAAAGCAGTTGATGAAGCGCCTTGAAATTGGGGGAGTCAATTTTGCTTACCTCACCCTGCATTTGGGCCTGGGTGCCTTCCGACCTGTAGAGGTGGAAGATTTAACCAAGCACAAAATGGATTCTGAAGAGTGCATCATACCTCAAAGCGCGGTAGATGTGGTGAACGAATCAAGACTGGCAAAGCGCCGGGTATGCGCTGTAGATACCAGCGTGTTGCGCGCCATTGAAAGCTCTGTTTCGACCGATGGCTTACTGAAAACCTATGAGGGCTGGACCAATAAATTTATTTTTCCTCCCTATGATTTTAGTGTTGCCAATTCCTTACTGACCAACTTTCACCGCTCGGAATCCACTTTGTTTATGATGGTGTCTGCCTTTACCGGATTGGATTTAATGCACGAAGCGTACAAAGAAGCCATTAAAGAAAAATACCGATTCTTAAGTTATGGCGATGCCATGCTAATTCTTTAATCTTAGAAGCCGTATGTACCAAGACCGTTTTCAGTATCACGACTATTATTTGGTAGAAGAACTGCTAACCGATGAGCATCGCTTGATTCGGGAAACGGTTCGAGCTTTTGTTAAAAAAGAGGTGACTCCAATTATTGAGGATTATGCCCAGCGGGCAGAATTCCCAAGGCAGCTGATTAAAGGGTTGGCTGAGGTCGGTGCTTTTGGGCCCTACATTCCTGTAGAATACGGAGGGCAAGGCCTAGACCAGATTTCCTATGGGATAATCATGCAGGAGCTGGAGCGCGGTGATTCAGGAATTCGTTCTACCGCTTCTGTGCAATCTTCTTTGGTGATGTATCCCATTTACACCTTCGGCAGCGAAGAGCAACGCCTTAAGTACTTGCCTAAATTGGCTACAGGCGATTGGATGGGAGCCTTTGGTTTAACTGAACCCAACCATGGTTCTGACCCGGGCAGCATGGTAACCCATTTTAAAGATATGGGCGACCATTACCTGTTGAATGGTTCGAAAATGTGGATTTCCAATGCTCCTTTTTGCGATGTGGCCGTTGTTTGGGCAAAAGATGAAACGGGGACTGTACGTGGCTTGATTGTAGAACGTGGAATGGCGGGATTTAGCACTCCCGAAACCCATGGCAAATGGTCTTTACGCGCTTCGGCCACCGGAGAGCTTGTTTTTGATAATGTTAAAGTGCCCAAAGAAAATTTGCTGCCCAATGTGAAAGGGTTGAAAGGACCATTAAGCTGCTTAAACAGCGCTCGGTATGGCATTGCTTGGGGAGCACTTGGAGCGGCGTTAGACTGCTACGATACCGCACTTCGATATGCCGGAGAACGCATTCAATTCGGAAAGCCGATAGCATCCTTCCAGCTTCAGCAAAAGAAATTGGCCGAAATGATTACCGAAATCACCAAAGCCCAATTGCTGGTTTGGAGGTTGGGTGTCCTGAAAAATGAAAATAGAGCCACACCGGCCCAAATTTCCATGGCCAAACGCAACAACGTGGCTTTGGCTCTAGAGGTTGCCCGCGATTCTCGTCAAATTTTGGGTGGAATGGGAATTACCGGGGAATATCCCATTATGCGTCACATGATGAACCTGGAATCGGTTGTCACCTATGAAGGTACCCACGACATTCATTTGTTGATAACAGGCCTAGATATCACCGGAATTAACGCTTTTGTATGATGCGACTAAAACAAAATTGGGCTTCTTTCTTGCTGTCGGCAACCCTCCTGTTGTCTTTTGCTTCCTGCGATGACAATTTTAGTGGAATTACAGCTGTGGTAGATGGACAATTTTGGCGCAGCGATGCCGGTGCCGTAGCCGCAATTGGTGCCGATTCAGCCTTGTACATCACCGCCCAAAGTCGAGATTTCTTGCCCCTTTCGTTTCGGTTAACTCAATTTGAATCGGCCGATACATTTGCCTTAGATTCCACCAACAATGCCTTTTTATTGGGCAACGATTTAGCAACGGGTTACCGAGCCATTCCCGGACGGGCTGGCCGCTGGATTGTTTCGCATTACCTTGCGCCCACCACAAACGACCAAGGTCACATTGCCGGAGAATTCCAGCTGAGAGCCTTTCATATGTCAGGTGACTCCATTAGCATTTCGGAAGGTCGGTTTGATTTAAGCATCGCCCCGCTGCAGGAATAAACCTACGACTCTTTTTTAATCATCAGTTCAAGGATTTGAACGGCATTGGTTGCCGCACCCTTGCGTAAGTTGTCGCCTACAATCCAACAATGGAATCCGTGGGTTTGTGTGGTGTCGCGGCGAATTCTACCCACAAACACTTCATCGTTTCCGGCCACGTCTAAGGGCATGGGATATGCATTTTGTTCCGGGTTATCAAAAACAGTTATGCCCGGGGCCTTTTGAAAGGTTTCTAGCAATTGTGGAATTTCAAAGGGCCGGAACAATTCGCAGGTAACCGATTCACTGTGCCCTACAGCCACAGGAACCCGAGTGCAAGTGGGAGCAATAAGAATAGAATAATCGTTTAAGATTTTCTTTGATTCCCGAATCAATTTATGTTCCTCTTTCGTGAAGTCGTCGCTTTCAAAGCTGTCGCACTGGGGGATTACATTTCCATGAATGGGGTGGGGGAAGGCTTGAGGCCGTTGTTCATTTCCTTTTAATTCGCCCATCCACTGGTCGTAGCCCTTTTTTCCGGCTCCTGAAACAGATTGGAAGGTAACCACTACCATTCTACGAATTCCGAAACTGCGGTGTATGGGCGCAAGGGCTACCAGCAATTGAATTGTAGAACAATTGGGATTGGCAATGATGCGTTCATGTCCATTTAAAACATAGCCATTCACTTCGGGAATGACCAAGGGGACATTTTGATCCATACGCCAGGCTGAACTGTTGTCAATGACACAACAGCCTTGTTTGGCAAAACGTTCGGCATACTCCAATGACAACGCACTTCCGGCAGAGAACAACGCGTAGTCGGGGGACATCAACAAGGCCTGTTCCAACGAAACGATAGGAACAGGATTGCCTTTGAATGAAATGGTTTTACCAAGGGAGCGTTCAGAAGCAACGGGTATCAATTCACTGCATGGCACAGAACGCTCTTCCAACACTGAAATCATTTGCCTACCCACCAGACCTGTGGCCCCTACAACGGCTATTTTCATGTTAACCTTTGGTTATTATTGCTTTAAACGAATCAAAAATACGTATTTCATTAACATGGGAAATACATCCCTACCTTCCGGCTTAAAATTTGAGTCGCCCGGCGCCCGGATTGCAGCGGCAGCGCGTGCAGGATTGGCCTATTTTGGTGCGGCAGGAGCGGGCGACCTTGGGAGCCACGTTGCTGCCAACACCAAAAAGCCCAAGCCAAACAAGCTACAGCGGAAAGCCGGAAATGCGCCCCAAATCCCTCCCATCCTGCCCCCATTTCTTACTCCACCGGATTTATTAAGCAGAACTGAGGCTCATTGTGTACATTTGCAAAGAAGCCCAACGCTATGAAAAGGATTTTTTTGGCCTGTCTAATGGCCTGCGCAGCTCACTTGAATGCTCAATTTGCGGATGATTTTACCGATGGAGATTTTAGTCAAAATCCCAGTTGGAACGGGAATGCGAGTGTGTTCACGGTCAATGCCTCGAAGCAGCTTCAATTGCTGAACTCAGCTCCGGCCTCTGCCAATACCTCATACCTATCTACTACCTCACTTGCCATCAATAATGCCTCTTGGGAATTTTATGTGCAAATGAATTTTAACCCCTCTACCAGTAATTTTTGCCGCTTCTTTTTAACCTCCAACGGAGCGGATTTGTCGGGACCCGTAAACGGCTATTATGTGGAAGTGGGAGCAGGGACCGACCAACTGCGCTTGGGAAGAAGCTCGGCCGGTACTTCTACTGCATTGATTTCATCTCCTGTATCGTATTTAAATGTGGATACCGTTCGCTTGCGCGTTCGGGTTGAGCGAGACAATGTGGGTTTTTGGACCTTGAAGGCCGATCCCACCGGGGGCACGGCATTTCAGGTCATTGGCACGGCCACCGACGCTCAATTTAACAGCTCTATTTTCAGCGGTTGGCTGTGCAAGTACACCTCTACCCGTGCCGATAAGTTTTTGCTGGATGATGTGGTGGTGACCGGTACCGGCCCTGCCGATGTTACACCTCCTGTATTGCTTTCTGCTCAGGCCCTATCGCCAAGCAGCGTACGCCTGACCTTCAATGAATCTCTTCAGCCGGCTTCGGTAGGGGTTTTGACCCAATACAGCATCAACAACGGCATAGGTAATCCGGTTTCGGCGGTATTGTTCGGTTCTCAAAGCATTGATTTGACCTTAGGCAGCGCGCTGCAAGCCAATCAAGCCTATCAGGTTTCAGTGAACGGAGTGGCGGACGCCTCAGGAAATGCCATGGCGCCCACTTCGCTTCCCTTTGCCTGGGTGCAGGTGTCGGCCTATGATGTGGTGTTTAACGAGGTCTTTCCCGATCCCAGCCCCACCTTTGGACTTCCTGAATTTGAGTACATTGAATTGTTCAACAGAACAGCTTTGCCCCTTTCGTTGCAAGGCTTTACCCTTACGGTAGGCAGCAGCAGCCGCTCCTTGTCCGGAGCTGTCATTATGCCCGATTCCTTTCTGGTGATT
>JAQCBQ010000065.1 GCA_027621385.1 Bacteroidota bacterium
TCAATAGAGTCCATTGAAAATCCGGAATTAATTGAAAAATGGCCTAAAATTTTCTTTACAATCCCATTTCTTTTGAGTTCAATTAAGTCGGAATTGGAAAGTGAAATCGGTAGAGAAAAGCTTGAAGACTTTGAAGTTTGACGGCCCTGGAAAAGAGAATGGTAATATTGTTCGAGTGAATCAAGGCGTTTCAGCATAACGTTCAAGGCTGGTCCTGAATATTGTACATCTTCATTGAATCGAATTAATTGTTGCCGATCTTGATCCAGCTGAACTAATTTTTGCGCTGTATTTTTTGCAATATCTTCTGGAGTTTGCTGCTGTATAAGGGTTTGAATTTCCCAATGTTCGACGACTACGGAGTCGGCCAACACTTCTCTTCGGTAAATGGTATCTGTTTCTTGGGTTAAACTAAGGACGGGTAAGGATGGTACATCAGTTTGACCTAGTGGGTGTGAATTCCATTTTTGGTTTAAGGCTTCGTAGTTTTTACGTTTATGCAATTCGGTATTCATCGAGAGCAGTGTACTGCCGCGACCAAACGAAAACTTATTATTTGTAAGCATTTCATTTGGGATTTTGAATGTGCAAGCCGTATCTGGCATCAGACTCAGTGTGAGTCTGGATTGCATAATTTGATGTGTAGATTCTGTCTGCTCTTTTGCTTGAATTCCAATGTATTTTTTTGCAAAACCGGCCAAGGGCCCTGGAATATAGGTTGAAACTTTAACGGTTCCAATAAGGGTGAAATCAGATTTGGGTAGGGTGTAAAACAGACCTTCTGGAGCGGATTGAGCCATTCCAGTTGCCGTAGAAAAAAACAATAACAGGGCTGTTAATCGTATTGAGGTTGAAGAAGAGATGATATCCATAATCCTAGAAAAGTAATGCAGCCATTTAGGGGTAAAAGTTCGAAGCCGGCGGAATAATTCCATTGAGGGGCCAGCACATGAGCAAACGTCCAAGTTAGAACAACCGATATGCATGCGATAAGGGGGATTGTCCATTCAATGGGTCGTAATTTTCTAATAAGTAGTCCGAATGTAAACAATCCAAGAAGAGGTCCATAGGTGTACCCAGCCAAACTTAAAATGACGTAAATTAGGCTATCGTTGGTCAGGGCGTCGAATGCCATAATGCTTATCCAGAGTAAAAATGCAAATCCGAGGTGAACCAGAGTGCGTATTTTTTGACGGTTTGGAGAGGAGGTATTTGACTTTCCAAAATCCAAAAAGTCCACACAAAAAGCGGTAGTTAGCGTGGTAAGAACTGAATCGGCGCTGCTTAATGAAGCAGCGATGAGTCCAAGAGTAAAGGCCACCATAACTATAGGTCCTAAGTATTCAAACGCAAGGAATGGAAAGATATAATCGGCTTTTAAGTCAATATTTTGCATGCCCTTAGCACTTAAATATTGTGATAATGCTGCACCCAGGGCAAGGAAGGCGAAATTGACAATTGCAATTAAAAAGGCAAACCAAAACATGTTTTTTTGAGCGTCTTTGACCTGTTTGCAGGCTAAACTTTTTTGCATCATGGTTTGGTCTAATCCGGTCATGCTTAATGCAATAAAGGCACCGGCTAAAATATCTTTCCCCCAAAAATGTGCTTGATTTGGTTCGGTGATCCACCAGGAATTTCTGATCATTGATGACCAATCTGAGATGGATAAATTTAACGCATCTTGAATGGCAAAGAGGGTGACAACAAGTCCCAGAATCATCATTAGAGCTTGAATGGAGTCTGTCCAGATTAATGTTTTAATTCCGCCTTTATACGTGTAGGCGTACATCAGGGCCATTAAAACGATGACAGTGATTTCGAGGGGAACTCCAATTGCATCAAGAAAAAAGAATTGAAAAACACTTACGGCAAGGAATAAACGGCCTGAGGCACCAATGATTCGGGAGATTAAAAAGAAGGCGGACCCTGTTTTTTGTCCCATAAAGCCAAATCGTTGGTAGAGGTATTCATAGATGCTGGTGAGGTTTAGCTTAAAATAGAGTGGGATAAGGATGGCTGCAATAATCTGATAACCTATGAAATAGCCAAGCACAATTTGCATGTATGAAAACCCTTGAGCATGCACATTTCCTGGAATACTGATGAAAGTGACTCCACTTAAGCTGTCGGCTACCATTCCCAGCGCGATAATAAACCAAGCTGTTTTTCTTCCACCCTGGTGGAAGGTTTGTTCACTGGAGTTTTTTCCTGTAACGTATCCGATTAAGCCAAGGAAGGCAAAATATCCAATAAAAAGCCCCAACAGCAACCAGCCTGCCATGCTAATTTTTAATAATGGTTTTGGTAATTAGACCTTGAGGAGTAGATAAGCGAATGACATACGTAGCGGATCTTAGGTGACCAATTTCAAAACCAATTTCTTGTTCACCGATGAGGCCCATTCCCTTATACACCACACCAAGGGAACGACCTGCTTGGTCGAACAGCTCACAGCTTACCGGCCCTGCCGTTGGTAAATTAAATCGGATAAAACTGCGTTCAAAGGAGGGATTTGGATAGAGTACAGAAGGGATTGTGTTTGCCTGTATAGGGCTGGTTCCTGCTGGGGATGTTCCGAATGGGCTAATTAATTCGGCAATCCAAGTAGAGTGCCTGCGGTCTGCGGCTCCAAAAGTACCGGCGACCCAGATTTTCCCATATTCTGGGTAGTATTGCTGTGCTCCAAAATAGTCTCCCCAGCGTTCGGTTGTGCCTTGAATAACGTCAAGACTTTGAAGGCCCTTTTTGATTCGAATCAAATCGGAAAATTGGCCTTGGTCGTAAGTTAGAGCTGACATACCTGGGAAGGCATTTGTACTGCTATGATTGAATGCGATGATGCATCTAGGGCTGTTGTCGGGGGCATATCCAATGGTGACCAAATTGGGGTAGCCTAAATCTAAGGTGTCAAATCCAATAATGCTAGCGTGTTCCACTACAGGGTTGGCTTGGTTTACCTGAGCGAGTTGACCTACATATATTCCGCAAGATCCAAAATTTGTATCGATGGTATTTCCAACAAATTGAATTCTCCCCCGGTCTAGATTTGCTGCCAGAATTCGGGCATCATTTGTGGCCAGTGTTTTTGATGTATCTGGTTGTAAAGCTTCGGGTGGAACGCCATAGGAAACCGGGAGCTGAATGTGTTGTATGGTTAAAGCGCCGGCCCCAATGGTATCTGATATTTTAATCAAAAACAGCGAATCGTTTTGAATATCAAAATTGCGATTGGACAAGAAATATTGTTCTGGATTACCATCAAAATCTGAGGTACGGGTGACGGCATGCAAATTTCTTAATGGTCGTCCTTCAAACTGAATTCCAGACCACAGATTGGTTTGAAGAGAATCGCCATTGTATCCTTCTTGTTTGCGGATTTGCCAGATTACGGATTGCTTGAATCCCATTTGCCAGCTTACTCCTTCTCTGATTTGATTGCCAGTAATAAACACCTCATTTTCAGTGAAGCTAATGCAAGGGAAATCGAACCAGGTTGAATCATTGAAGGGATTGCCGGGTAAGGTGTACAAATTCCAGTCGCCTCTTGGGTCGGCACTTTGCGAAAAGGCTACAATGATTTTTGAAGTAGCCGAAACGCTTCCGTTCAAAATAACTGCCATAAAGCGTTGAGCCAAGGGGTCAAAAATAACTTTTGGGTCATAGCGGTAGTTGGCTGTTCCAATTAAACCTACGGCATCGGTGAAGTAGCGAAGGGTTAAAGATGACCTTAGCATGCCTGTATTTCTGCTGTATACGCGAATGGTGGTATTGATGGCTGAAACCAATAAGCTATCTTCATTGAAAGCCAGGGAATTATCCATTGGCACACTGCTGCTAAACACATTTCCTTGAAAAGCCTTTCCTAAAATGGGTTGTGGAACGTTGCTTTTTTCGGTGGCTTTCGTCCCCAACCTTCGAGGATAAAGAACTGCGCTTTTTTCTTTTTGATCATACATGAAGCGTTTGTCGGGTTTAGAGGCAAAGTTGGGAGCTTCTCGGCTAACTAAATCACTCATCCATTCCGATTCAAGTCCTTCGGGAATTGAACTGATGCCTGAGCGGGCACAAACAAAAGAGGTTTTAACTTGTGCTGAAAGCGGTAGAACGAGAAAGACCAGCAGCGACCAAAACAGGTGATTCATGGCAGTTAAGATTTGTTCAAATGTACATTTTTATTGGCTGATACTCGGTTTTATAGTATTCAGGGTTAAAGTTCCTGGTCATTTGTGGCAGGACTCCAATAACCTAATGGAGCCGAAGGGATCGCATTCGATGTCATGCTGGGGAGCGGTTGAAAATTGTCTTTGGATTTGGGTAAAATGAGATGGTGAAAAAATCTATTGAATTCTGCTGTATCGCGCGCATTTTGGCAAGCGCTAAATTCAGCTAACTTTGTGGAGTTAAAATTAGGAATTCGCGCGTGAAGGCAATTTTTTTAAAAGAAATTTCGGTGTTTTTCGCCAGCATTACCGGATACGCCATCATGGGTGTATTTTTATTGGTAAATGCTGTGTATTTGTGGTTGTTTCCTGGAGATAATATTTTGAGTTTTGGTTTTGCTGATATGCAGCGTTTTTTCGTGGATGCCCCTTACTTATTTTTGCTTTTGATTCCAGCTTTAACCATGAGAAGTCTGGCAGAAGAGCATTCTTTGGGCACCTTAGAATTAATTCTTACCAAGCCGGTTCGAACCATGGAGGTTGTATTTGCCAAATTTTGTGCGGGGCAGGTTCTTGTATTCTTAAGCTTATTGCCTACCCTAGGGTATTTGGTGGCTTTGGTTCAGTTGAGTTCTGTAGAATCTTTAGATTGGGCTGGTATTTTCACTTCTTATGTGGGATTGTTTTTATTGGCATCGGTGTATTTGGCTGCGGGTATTTTTGCCAGCGCATTGACTTCAAATCAAATGGTAGCTCTATTGTTGGGCCTTGGGTTTGGGGTACTGCTAACAGAAGGCATTCCTCAATTGGTCGGCTTAGGTTTCCTAGAAGGGAATGCGTATTATATCTTACAGCTTGGTTTATCGTATCATTACGAATCCATCAGTCGTGGTGTTATCGATTCTAGAGACATCGTGTACTTTATTAGTTTAACGGCTTTGTTTCTATTGGCGGCAAAAACTTGGATTCAAAAACGCAATTGGTCTTAAGGCATGAGCAGGAAAAGGAAAGATATTGGTTGGTTGTTGATTGCCGTACTAAGTTTGGTGATGGCTAATGTGGCATTCAATCGTTTTTTTTTCCGGTTGGATTTTACAGCAGAGGGAAGATATAGCCTTTCCGATAGCACAATTTCCATGCTTAGGAGTATGGAAGAACCTGCTATAATTACAGTGTATTTGGAGGGAAGATTCCCGCCTGGATTTAAGCGTCTTCAGATTGCAACGCGTGAATTGCTTGAGGAGTTTAGATATCAGGGGGGGAACAACATTCAATATCGTTTTGTAGATCCCTTCTCAGGTAAAGATCCAGAGGAGCAGGCCTTAATGCAGCAAGAATTGGTTGAAAAAGGCATCCAACCTTTTTCGCTCACATTTGCCGATGAAACAGGCCGGCAAGAAAGGTCAATTATACCGGCAGCTACCATTTCATATCGAGGGCACGAAGCCAAGGTTGATCTTTTGGAAGAGTTGGCAGGATTAGACCCTTCTCTTGCCGACCAAGCTCTTAATACATCCATTGAGCGCCTTGAATTTGGATTTGCATCTGCCCTATACAAGCTTCACACCTTTGAACATAGGCCTAAAATCGCATTTTCGTTTGGGCATGGAGAATTGCCTCAGGGTTTAATTGCCGATTTTTTAATTTCCTTAAAGGACTACTACACGGTTGAAGGTATAGTTTTAAACAATCAACTGAATTCCTTAAATAAATCGTATTCCTGTTTGGTAATTGCTAAGCCCGATTCGCTTTTTAAAGACGCAGAAAAATTTGTTATAGATCAATACATTATGCGAGGTGGGCGAGTACTGTGGTTGTTGGATCAAGTAAATGTAGATTTGGATAGTTTAAGGACGAGTCCTAAAGGATATACAATTGCCCTACCGAAAGATGTTGGCTTGAATGACCTTTTATTTAAGTATGGAGTTCGGATTAATTACAATCTAATTCAAGATGCTTCCTGTGCACCTATACCGGTTGTTACGGGAATGGTTGGTGATCGGCCAAAAGAGGAATTGATGCCCTGGTTTTTTTATCCTGTAGTCCTTCCCGATGACCGCCATATGCTTACTAGTAGAGTAGGGCCTATCCGTTTTGAATTTCCATCTAGCATAGATACGGTAAAAGTAGGCGGTATAGAGAAGACCATATTATTGAATAGTGGGCCGGTTTCTAGGACGCTAATGACTCCAGCTCGGGTTGGAATGCAAAGCGTAACTGAAAAGGCAAGTCCAGAACGATTTAATTCTCCGAATCAGCCCATGGCGGTTTTGCTTGAAGGTAAATTTGAAAGTGCCTTTAAAGGACGTTTATTGCCCACATCGGAATATCCTTTTGTAGAACGTGGTCAATCAAGCAAAATGATTGTAGTGGGGGATGGGGACATCATTAAAAATAGATTTAATGCCAGGCAAAAGAGGCCGTTTAAATTAGGAGAGGATCCAGCCAGTGGATTTTTCTTTGAGGGCAATAAGAACTTTTTAATTAATGCTGTCCACTATTTAGCGAACGATGCTTGGTTCATTGCCATAAGGAATAAGAGGTTTCAAATGCGCAATCTTGACCCCTTGAAGGTGGAATCCGATGGGAAATTTTGGCAAATAGTACAGGTTATCCTTCCTGTGTTCTATATTTTTCTTTTATGGTTTGGAGTACAATGGATTCAAAAACGAAACTACGCGTGAAGTATTTTTTCCTTCTTGGGTTAGCATTATTTGGGATTGGATGCGGAGGCAAAGGGGATTCCATGAGTTCCGATTACACCGCGTTCAAAATTGAGGATACGGCTTCGATTTCCAAGATTAAAATAAGCAATAAAAACGGTAGTGAGGTAGGCTTACTTCGCATTTCTGATGGATGGGAGATTGACGGCTTAGATGTTTTAGCTCGGAAAGATTTAATTGAGGTTACCTTATCCACCCTTCGCCGTATGGAGGTTAAAGAATTTATTCCTAAAAACGGGCAGCAAGAGATTTTTAAGCGCTTATCGGTATATGGCAGTAAGGTAGAAGTATTTGGAAAAGAGGGTGAACCTGTTCGCACCTTTTTCGTGGGTGGTCCGACTCAAAACCATTTAGGGACCTACATGATGTTGGAGGGTTCTGATGTCCCGGTGGTGGTATATGTTCCTGGGTTCAGGGGCTATTTGACCAATCATTTTAATTCCAACGTTTTGGAATGGAAGAGCAAACAAATTTTTGCTCATCACATTCGGGATATTAAATCGGTGGAGGTTATCCACCACCAGAATCCAGAGGCTTCCTTCCGGATTGATGTCATCAGTCCATCCAAGTTTTCCTTGGTTCAGCTTCAAAGTGGATTAAAGCCTGTTCGAGCCGACACCAGTATGATGAAAGTTTTCTTGCAAAATTTTAAGGTTCTTGGCTTTGAAAATTGGGTAGATGTAAACTCAGTTCGGTTGGATTCTGTTCAACGTAAGTACTCGTTATATACAGTAACTGTAACTACTCAATCGAAAACGGTTAATTCGGTTAAATTGTGTGCGATACCTCTACCAAAAGGAACTTTAAATATGTTGGGTGAGCCCATTCAAGTGGATGTTGACAGGATGTATGGGATTTTGAAGAATGGTGAGGTTACCTTATGTCAGTATTTTACCTTTGATCCCGTCACCATTCCTCTGGATTATTTTGTTCGGGGCCAGGTGGCCAGCCCCTAATTCGTTTTCTTTGCCGTATATTTGTTACTTAAAACAACCGTCATGCAGTTTGTCGTTTCTAGTAAAACCCTTTTAAGTCATATACAAACCCTAATGGGTGTAATTCAGGGCGGGAATAATTCCGTTCCAATTTTACAGGATTTTTTATTCCAAACCAATCCAGAAGGTGGTCTTAAGGTTACCGCCTCTGATTTAGAAACCACGGTTATTGCCGTAATCCCTGAAGTGAGCATCAAAACGGAAGGTCAGGTCGCTATCCCGGCTCGCTTTCTAGTAGATATTTTGAAGACATTTGCCGATGTCCCCTTGTCAATTACAGTGGATCTTTCCACCCACGGGATTAATATTCATTCGGATAGTGGGAAGTACAAAACGGCTGGGCACGATGCAGAAGAATTTCCATCTTTGCCCGAATTTAACAGTAAAGGCTCTTTTGCAGTAGAGGCCTTGACCTTCAATAATGCAGTGGCTAAAACCATTTTTGCTGCCGGTAATGATGAATTGCGCCCCGTTATGTCGGGAGTTTTATTGCAAGTATCCCCAGATTCAGCAAATTTCGTTGCCACGGATGCCCATAAGTTGGTTTTGTACAAGCGTTTTGATATCAAGGGGGATTCGAGTTTTGAGCTAATTCTTAATAAACGCCCTTTAAATTTATTGAAGAATATTTTAGGGAACTCTGAGGAATCTCTTTCCATTGAGTACAGTGATAAAAACGTTCGTTTTTCCTTTGGTCACTATGTAGTTTATAGTCGATTGATTGAAGGGAAATATCCGGCTTATGAAGCCGTCATTCCAAAGGAAAATCCCAACGTACTAACGATTGACCGCCATGCCTTGTTGAATGGCCTAAAGCGCGTTTCAATTTTTTCCAATAAGGCGACATATTTAGTTCGGGTTAAATTAGCGGGGAACCACCTTGAAATTATTGCGGAAGACTTGGACTTTTCAAATTCAGCAAAAGAGGAATTGCATTGCCAATATTCCGGTGAAGACATGGAAATCGGATTCAATAGCCGTTTTTTAATTGAAATGTTAAGCAATATGGACCAGGAGAGTGTAACCCTAAAAATGAGTACGCCCAGCCGTCCCGGAATTCTTTCTCCCAGCGATTACCAGCAAGACATTGAAGAAATTACGATGTTGATGATGCCCATTATGGTAAACTGATGAGGGTGGGCTACCTGCCTTGGAAGCCAAAACCTCTGACAACGTGAAACGGATAGCAATACTCGGAGCCCGAGGTCAATTGGGTTCAGCCCTGTGTCAAGCCTTAAAACTTCATCATGAAGTTGATATTCTTTCCCTCTCGCGGATTGAGAAACCTGGGTATTTGAGGTTTAATCCCTTTTCATCCGACTGGAATAGTCTGGGGAAAATCGATGTTTTTATTAATGCGGCTGGTATTCTTCGTGAGAGTAAAAATGAGGCATTTTTCGAAGTCCATACTGAGTTGGTAAGGCGCATCATCGAGAATCGCCACAGTATGGGTAATCCAAGAATTTTGCATATTTCAGTTCTGGGCGCGGATGTGGCTTCTGGATCTGCTTTTTTAAGTAGTAAAGCGGAAGGAGAATCCATTATTCTTAAGCAAGACGATGCCATGGTATTTCGCCCTTCTTTGTTTTGTTTGCCCAACAATTTGTTGGTTCAAAAGATGATTCTTTTACTTGACATTAGCAGGTATTTAGGAAATCGAGCTTTGTTGCCCGCCACCTTTCCTCAACACAAAATTCAGCCGGTTATGCCCAATGATGTGGTTGAAGCTATTGAACGCGGGATTTTTTCAGAAGTATTGCCAGTGAAATCACTGGATTTAGTGGGGCCTTCACCAATATCTTTTGGCGAACTTATGACCTTAGCTGCTAAACTTAGAAATCAGCGACTTATTCCAATCGAGATTCCGAAAAATTTGGTGGATATAGTTACTCGGAATTTTATTTCGGTCTGGTTCCCGGAAATTTTGGATTATGAGCAATTCAAATTGTTGTTTAAGGATAATGTTGGGGATCCAAGGCAATTGGAGGATTGGATTGGGCGTCCTGCACAAAGTTCAGAGGAATTTTGGAAAATGGCTTTTTCAAAGGCAGATTAATTGCTAAGGACTTTGGGCATGAGCTAAAGTAATGCCCAAAATTGGACTAAACCTAAGAGAATTCATATCTTCGCATGAAAGTTATTTTTCATGAAAAAAGTTTATGTCGTTTCCGCGGTGCGCACCCCAATGGGTAGTTTTGGCGGTGTTCTATCCACAGTTTCTGCCACCGATTTAGGTGCGGTAGCTATTCGTTCGGCCTTGGAACGCTCTGGTATTTCAGGGGACAAGGTAGACGAGGTTTTTATGGGAAATGTACTTTCAGCAGGTTTAGGTCAGGCTCCTGCCCGTCAAGCGGCATTAAAGGCTGGATTGCCCAATACAGTTCCATGCACAACGGTTAATAAGGTTTGTGCTTCAGGAATGAAATCCATCATGCTGGCCGCTCAATCCATTCAGTTGGGTCATGCTCAAATTGCAGTGGCAGGTGGAATGGAGAATATGTCTCAGGTACCATATTATGTATCAACAAATCGCTTTGGACAGAAATTGGGTCATGGTCAATTAACCGACGGGATGATAAAAGATGGACTTTGGGATGTGTACAATGATTACCATATGGGCAATGCTGGCGAGTTGTGCGCACGTGAGATGCAATTTACGCGTCAGGATCAAGATGCTTATGCTATTGAATCCTATCGCCGCGCTCAAGCTGCTTGGTCGGCAGGCAAGTTTAATGCAGAAATTGCCCCCGTTACGATTGCTGGTAGGAAGGGAGATGTGATTGTATCGGAAGACGAGGAATATAAAAGCGTACAGTTCGAAAAAATCCCTGAATTACGCCCAGTTTTTGATAAAAATGGGAGCATCACCGCTGCCAATGCTTCTACCCTGAACGATGGAGCTTCTGCCTTGGTTTTGGTAAGCGAAGAAGCACTCCAAACCCTAAATCTGACTCCTCTTGCTGAAATTAAAGGATTTGCAGATGCGGCAACAGAACCCTGCTGGTTTACCATAGCCCCAGCCTTGGCTGTCCCCAAAGCACTTCAACATGCTGGTATAAAATCCGAACAGGTTGATTTATATGAACTAAATGAAGCCTTCGCCGTGGTAGCTTTGGCCAACAATAAAAAATTAAACCTAAACCCAGACCAGGTGAATGTGTACGGTGGTGCCGTGTCATTGGGTCATCCCCTAGGTTCTTCTGGTGCTCGTATTGTGGTTACTTTACTTCATGCCCTTAACCAAGAAGATAAGAAGTTTGGCGTTGCTTCTTTGTGCAATGGAGGTGGAGGGGCTAGCGCTATCGTAGTTGAACGCTGCTGATATGGAGCCTTCATTTCAGGTTCAAGTGCCAGTGCTTCCAGCTCGACTTCGGCCGGAACATGCCTCTGAAATGACGACTCAATTCTTGTTTGGTGAACGGGTGGAATGCATAGAAAAAAAAGAGGAATGGTGGCTTGTTCAACGCAAAATTGAATGCTATCCAGCTTGGGTTCGGTGTACTGGACTGACTGCTGTTTCTAATTTGGAGGTGGAGGGTGTTTTCCAACAAGCGTTGGTTCAGCAAACTCAGGGAAATTTTGGTTTGGTATGGACACCCTTAGGGGCGAAAATCAAAGCGGAAAAACAGGCAATTCCCGAGTTGAGTGAATGGGCGGCCATGTGGAATGGAGTCCCTTATCTTTGGGGAGGAAAAACGTTGATGGGCATAGATTGTTCTGGATTATCTCAACTGTATTGGGAATCTAGAGGGATTCTTCTTCCTCGTGATGCATCACAGCAGGCTTTAGTTGGGCTTGAGGTATCTTGGTTGTTTGACAGTCAACCTGGAGATTTGGTGTTTTTTGATAATGCAGAAGGCAAAATAATTCATGTTGGAATACTGCTTTCATCCAACACAGTCCTACATGCCGCAGGAATGGTAAGAACAGATTTAATAGATCAGCAAGGCATATACATGGCCGACGAAGGCAAGTATTCACATTCCCTAAGATTGATTCGGCGTCCCGCGGCTATTGCTGTTTAGGAAGGAGAATTACACTCTTATTTAATAAATTTCAATCAAGCAAATAAATCATTCAGGCGTTATTTGGCGAGAGTGAATCGATTAGGAGGATGAAATTTTTGAGTGATTTTTCAAGGGGGGGGGTTAGATTGGTTTTAGCCAATGCGTTTGCATCCGCACCAAAACTGGCAGGATGTCTTCCCTTGGGCAAGGCCCAACTTTCCACTAAACCGAGAGCCT
>JAQCBQ010000066.1 GCA_027621385.1 Bacteroidota bacterium
AAAGCCGCTACCTGTGACAGCCGGATTAGCGCCCCAAAAATCAATGAATCAAAAAGTCAACCACCACACCCAATCGGAAACTGATGCCAGCCAGTGGGTACTGATTGAGGCCTGTAACTACTTGCAATGGATCATAAAACTGAAGTAGATTTTGAACGGGCAAGTGGTAGGTCAATAAAGGCTTAATTCGAAATTTTCCCTGCGGATCTTTCATCGTAAAGCCTGTGCTTAATACAATATCAAATTGATTTACAGGGCCTTCAAAGAGCAATGAACCCTCTTCATCTATTTTTATTACTTCATTTTCTCCTGTTATACGTTGATTGACAAAGGGATGGAAGCTAAAGTCCAGCCCGCCGCCAAAGAAAAAATCATTTTGGTGATACTCCACCAGAGTGTAGCCTCCAAGGTAAGTCATATTCCAAGTTTCTGTAAGCTGAATTGGAATGATTGAATCAATTTTAGCAAGGTAATTGACGCGCAGTCCTTTTGCCGAAAGATTTAGGCCGGCTCGAATCAGAATGCGCTCTTGAAGTTCGAGATTGGCGCCCAATTGAACCTGGTATCCGGGCCCCGGATTGCTAAAACGAAATCCCAATTGATTGAACGTAAATTCATCGTACTGGATCAATCCCAGACCTAAATAAGCTCCGGTTTCAAGGTTTATTTTAAGCGGAGCATTGGTGCTGGAAGGTTCGGGTTTTTTGGCCTTAATCTGGGGCCCAAGATCGGTTTTTAGAGTGTAATTCCCATTTTCTTCGGTCCAACTGCTGGCAGGTTTCCCGGCTCGAATCCAGCGGTTGTATTCCGCAACCAATTCTTCTCGTTGTTCAAATTCGTAGACCTTCGCATTTACATCTTTATACAATCGAACATAAGCTTTGATTTTTCGCCCAGCAACCCGGCGAAAATTCCCTGCAGAAATTTCTTCGGGTACTTCTGTGGCAGCAGAATCCAACAAGTAATATCGCGATTTTAATACCGATTTTCCTTGTACCTTTTCTTTTTCAGCAACCTCAATTAATTGAAGAAATCCGTTTTCGGCTATCCATCCAAATTTAAAGGAATCGTCGATGCGCAATGATCGAATGCTGAGGGAATCGGTTTGACCTTGAGGAATATACCTTAGATACTGAAGGGTTCTAGGATAGAATTTTTGGGGATTTTCTTTGTCAATATTGGAGTAAAATACGATTTGTCTAAGCACCTGATTTGGGTTGGGCTCGTCGATATATCCCGTTAAAATTTCACCTTTACTGCTGTATAGGGTAGCGGGAACTTGAGCCCAGATGTTTGGCAGCATGCCAGTTAGAAGGACAAAAATCAGTTGAATATTGCGCCCCAAAATCATAGCATTAAAGGTAGGTAGAATTCGGTAAACCTAGTACGATTATTGCTTACAGGCCCTTGTCATTTCTCGCTTTCCGGGTGGGCCCGGAATGGCTTCGACCTTCCAACCGGCTTGTTTTAGATTGCGTTTAAATTGACCTTGAGCACAATAACTGACAAGAATTCCACCCGGAACCATGGCTTCCGCAATGCGATTAAAGATGGAAACTTGCCATAATTCAGGTTGGGTATTTGGAGCAAAGGCATCAAAATATACCAAATGATAGAATTGCTTGGGTAGGGGAGCGTCCTCAATTTTAAGATATCTGTGCTGCAGGTTAAATCCTTGGAGCTGGAGTGGCTGTTGTCTTTGATAAAAGTGCAGCCAGCCTTTGTTAAGGTCTGAATTCATCCAATACTGCTCCATGGTTTCCAGATTTGGAGCATAGGCCTCAGCGATGTGATAACTGCAGGTTTTTTGACTTGAATTTAAGAATTCAAAGCTAAGTCTGGCATTGAGGAGGGTACCTCCCCCAACTTCAAGTACATTCAGGTGCTTGTACTGTGGAAGGATATGGGCCAAGCCCATTTGAATAAAAACATGCATGGATTCCTGACGGGCTCCATGAACAGAATGGTAGTGTTCTTTGAATTGTTCAGAAAACAAGGTGTTTGAACCGTCTTTGGTTGGAACGATTCTAAGGTCAGGGTTCATGTTTTGGAATGGATAACTGCAGGCAATTTCGTGGAGTTTCAGTAGAAAATCGGATGGACATTTGCATATCGGGGTGCAATCGACTCAGCTGATTTTTAAGGTAGTTTAAAGGCAAAGAAAGCTCCTCTTGATTGTAGCTTAATTCGATGGTTCGTCCGGGGTGGTATTGATTCCAATGGTCTAACACATGAAATACTTGAGGTAAAATGGCCGAAGGCAGGTCTTCAAGTGCGGGCCGAACGGGAAGGCAGGAACCGGCATCGTCGTTGGGGGGAAGGCGGTGATGGCTTTTGCTAAAACCTTCTGGGTATAAGTGGTCGATGCTGAACATTCTGGGAATACGCCCGGTGGGTAGTAGGGTGATTTTATATCGGCGTTCTGCGGGTAAGGCCAATTGAAGTAGCGTGTCTTTCGCTCCAAATCCAAGAGTGAACAATGGCTGTTGTATGACATCATCTTCAATCCAAACCATTCCCCCAAGGTGCTGTTCTGGCAATTTAAGATTCCATTGTTTCACCGGCGAGCATGAAGGGCATAGATCTTTTCGTTGAATGGGAACCATTAAGGGTTTGGGTTGATGTATGGAGGACTTATCCACCAAAACCAACATCGGTTCTTTGGTTTGTGCAAACATAGAAACCAGGCGGAGTTTAGAAATGGGATTGGTTTCTTGTGGCCGCACCTGCATGAGGGCAAAATGCCCATCCGGACTTAAATTAAAATGGAGATCATCAGAGGGTGTATTGATAGGATATCCAACATTTTGAGGGGCTTGGAATTGGTTGCCTCTCAGTTCACTGAAAAGAATGTCGGCTCCGCCAATGCTGGCATGTCCATAGGAGGAAAAATACAGGGTTTTACTGTCCATGTGGCACCAAACAAAAGGCTCATGCTTTCGGGTATTAATAACCTGGCCCAGATTTTGAACATTGCACCAACCTTTTTCAGGGACAAAGTCAGCTGAATACAGGTCAAATCCTCCAAAGCCTCCCGTTCGATTTGAGCTAAAGTATAAGCGCTGCAGGGTGGGAGAGTAGCTGGCTGAAATTTCGTCGGCGGTTGAATTTACGCCTGGGGGAAAAGGAACAGGGTTGGACCATTCACCGTTTAACTTTTGAGCGTACCACAAATCGGCACCGGTTTTTTTGGAGTATGCCTGCAAAATGATCAATTGTCCATCTGCCGATAAGCTGAGTGGTCTGAGAGCAAAGGCCCCTTCTGGTTTTTCAGGTTTTTGATCTTGAATTTGATAATTCAAGCGTCGAAGTTGGTACACCTTAGTCTGTGCGTCGAAATCAACGGCATAATAGTACTTTTCAGAGGCATAACTGAGTGGAGAGAACAGCGAATCAGGACTACTATTAAACAAGATTGTGGAAAAAAGTTGGTCGCGGCGATCAACCAAACGGGTGCCTGTTTCGGCTTGAATCAGCCTGTTTTTAGCCCAGGTTATTCGCTCTGCGGGCTCCCGTTTGATGTCTCTGAAATACAAGCGATAGGAAAGGGTTGCGGAATCAAATGTCCCATTTAGGTGCTGAGCCATTGCTCGAATAACCATATCGGAATGCTGTAGTGTATAGCCTTTATTTTGAGCAATTTGAAGCAAGCTATCTGCCTTTAAATAATGCCGTTGTAGGAATGCATCCTTCGCTTGGGCAGTCCATAAGGTTGAATCGCTAGGATATAAACCAAGAAGAAGTGGGAGTTTTTTTGTCTGCCTACGATGGTTGAATTTGAATTCCCCCTTTTGCCAATACTTTAAGGAGCTGGCTTTGAAGTGTTCTTGTTTTTTTTTGGCCCATACCAGTGAATCCTCCCTAGATTTAGGACGTTTCCATATTGGCCAGGATTGGGCAAATGAAGGGGGCAAAAGGCCCAGCAAGAAAACCAGAATTAAAATTCTACGCATTCGTTGGCTAAAAAGTTTTGAGCATTTGGTGTTCCTAAATTGGCAGATTTTTGCCAACAGTGGCAGGCCTCACGCTTCATTAATTTATGTTCATAGGCTATCCCTAAATTCATCCAAGCAACGCCGAGCTCAGGCAATTCTTTAACCAACGCGTTGAGTCGGTCAATGGCCTCATCAATTTTACCCCGCTTTAAGTTTAATGCCGCAAAATTTAATGCCAGCGGTATGTACAAATCCTTTTGGTCTTCAAGGCTTATGAGCACTTTTTCAGCCTCTTCAAATCGCTTGGTTTCCATGAGCATTACTGCAAAATTCATGCGATGAATAGGGTCATCCATAGCATGGTTAAAGGCTTTTCTTAGCATGGTCATGGCCGAATCCCACTGATTAAACTCAATTAAAACCAAAGCCAGCTCAGAAGAGAAATCAGCTTGGTTGATGCCTGACAGCGGAATTCGTTGCCAAATGTCAGATGCGGAATCCAAATCTCGAATACGTCGGTATGTTCTTGACAATTCAAGGCTAGGAGTCCATTCGTTTTGAGTTAATTGCTGAGCTTTTTTGAGGTATTCAGCGGCCGCACGGTGGTCGTTTAAACCCAGAGATAGGCTTCCTAAGTTCATCCAGGCATCGAAGCGCGTAGAATCTTCTTCGATGGCTCTTTTAAAGTGGTCGACCGCTACTCTGCCTTTTTGCCCTGTTCGAATGGCCAATAGCCCAAGAGTGCGCTGCAAGTTCGGGAATTTAGGGTCTAAAGCAGCTAATTTAGAAAACACATCGTAGGCCTGTTGGTCCAGATGCTCTCGAGCATACACCACCCCCAAATTGTATAAGACTTTAGTGGAGGTAGGAAACTCAAGGTGTAAACGCTCTAATCCATTCCTTGCCAATGAATATTCTTTGGCTCCAATCCAAAGTAGAGTGGAATCCCAAAGTGCTTGATGTTGTTGAAAGTCTTGGGCTGTTGACACCTTATGGCCAAAAAACAGCAATAGAAATAACAGCAATCTTAGGCGCATGGTGCAAAGGTACGTATTGTAATGTCTTTATTTTTTAGGTAAAGATGGCCCAATTATTTTGCCCAACGAGGTATCTGTGAGTACTTGGAAATCATAATCTGGGTGAGAAGGTTGAAGTTGAGGTAAGATTGAACGGTAGGAGTAGAAAATTAACTCGCTGCAATACATTTTAGTAGGATCGTTTGAATTGAATTGATGGTCAAATCGAATGCCTTTCTTCCAATATTGAAAGGCGGCTTTGGCCGCTGCCAAGCGCTGTTGTTTTGAAACGGCGTACCGCATGGTGAAAACCGATGCAGGCTGGGCTTCTAAGATAAATTGAGGTAGTGTCGAAATTTGAACCCCATCCTCGGCTTCAAGCATTCCAGATATACTATGTATTATCATCCATTTTCCCCGAATCTGCAATGCAATCCCCGCATGTGAAACTCTGAAATTTGACTTTTGCCTTTGATTAATCCATTCCGAAACAGCCCCATAACCCAAACGAAAAAGGACATCTCCATTTTGAAGCGAACGCTCCCAATATTCTATCTCAGCTTTTTGAGCCGCAGAAGGGGTGAAAGTTGTGGGATTGGTACAGCCCGGTAATGCCATTAAACAAAACGAAAGAGCAAGAATTTTTATCATGCTCTTGTTCCATACCCCATACAATACCCTAAGCCAAGTTATTTCCCGCTGGGTTGTTCGGGCATGAACTCCTCATCGGGTTGAACAGCGGGAGTTTCTTCATCGCCGTTCATGTCAGCATCATCCAAGGCCGCATCATCAAACATTTCATCGCTCATCGGATCTAGTGGCATATTTCCGCCAAATTTAGTTTGGTGCACTTTCCACTCTCCCGATTTGTTAGAAATTTCAAGCACTTCGGGTTGGCCTTTCTGATTGCAACAATACTCAACCAATACCACTTTGTACGACCCTTTTTTGGTGATGGATTGAATGGAATCCATTCCTGGCATCTCATCTTTAACGCTTTCCAACATATCGATGTAGGTTTCAGATTCTTCCGTAGCCATCGATTTGGCTTTGGCCCAATCTTTTGCTTTTAATGCATCAAGATAACCTTCAGCTACTTCTACCGCTTCAGATTCATTTGAAAATAAATCTCCAATGGAGTTGCAGCCAAAACTACCTGCAGTTAAAGTCAGGATTAAAAACAAGGAGGAAAAACGGATGTTCATGCGTTTATATTTTAAACAAAGGTGCACAAACTATTTCTTTTTAAAAAGATGGGTTTTATTTTCATTTCCCTGCACCAAACGGACAATGTTGCTTCTGTGGGTATAAATTAACAAAATGGGGAAGCCCCACACCAAAAGGGATGCCAACGAAAACGACTGTTGCCATGCCACCAAGCCCGCGAAAAGCAGAGCTGAAATGATGGAGGCCAAGAAACATAGGAACTAAGCCATAAAATGACCACAAAAAACAACAATCCAATGAGTGCAAATTGAGGGTGAACAACCAGCATCGAACCCAATAGGGTGGCTACGCCTTTTCCGCCTTTGAATCCCCCAAACACAGGAAAAATATGTCCCAGCCCCGTAGCATAAGCGATGGTAAATGCCGACATTTCATTCAAAGCTGTGGTTTGGGAATGCGATGCCGCTATTGTAATATAGGCTGCAGTGGGGATTGCTCCCTTCGCAACATCTAGAATCAGAGTTAGCAGCCCTGCCTTTTTTCCAAAATTTCGAGCCATATTGGTAGCGCCGGCATTTCCGCTTCCCATGTTTCGGACGTCTTTCCCAAATTTGTATTTGCTGATGAGCACCGCAAACGGAATGCTTCCGATTAAATACCCTACAGCAATAAAGAGGAACATAATATTATTCATTGGAAGGAGGCTGGGTATTGGGATCGGCTTGATTCTCAGGCTCAGGACTATCCTCAGAAGCATTGGCATCAACAACCACAAATTTACCTTTAAACCGGTCTAACCGGCGTTTTGAGGACGGAATTAGAGTTAGAGTGCCCCCTTTCTTTTCGGTAAATTGCCGGTCTTTGGCATCTAAACCAATCAGAGTTTGTTGGAATTCCTTTATGGTCGAATAGGATTGGAGGGTTCCAGACTTATATTGGAAATAAAATTCCTTGTTTTCTTCCGGAATCAGCAACAGCGAAAATAAATCTCCGGAGGGTTTCCGGTTCAATTCCATCATTAGGGAAATGGATTTTAAAATTTGTTCCCCATCAAATACCACCATACCCGATTCTCCATTGAATTGCAATGCCTTATCGCGTTTCCACCAGCTTAGTTTGACATTGTTAAAAACCAGTGTTCGATCAAATTCTTTGGGTAGCCGCTTAAATTTCCCATCTTCTCGAATGCCTGCAAACGCTTTTTCAGAAGTGGTACTATCCAACATGTCCGTTAGGTATTTGACGGTTTCCTCATCTTTTAAATTCAAGGATGTACCGCCCAAGTTTTCAAAACTGCCTTTCATGATTTTTTTAAGTTCTGAGGGGAAGGGGAAGTTGATGCTCAAGGTCAAATTTAATTCAGTACTGTCGCTGTCAGGATAGTACAAAATGTTCCCCGCAGCCTTTAATTCGACCTGACCCATTTTTGAACCTAAATCCATTCTTCCTTCACCATACGAAGTGCAGTTGGACGTATTAAACGATAAGTAGGGCCCAGACAAGGTCCGGTCGCCAAGTTTTTCTTTGCTTCCCACCCTGAATTCCTTCATTTTGCGGTCGTACTTTAAGTATCCAGATACCTTCAAAACTTCATAATCGGTAAATCTTCTTTTTTTGGTAAAGATGGCAGGATACAATCCCGTAGAATCGCTGGCAAAGAGGAAGCCATTAAACAGAGGTAGGTCATCGTCGTTTTTAGGATTTTCTCCAATGGGGATTAAAATGTCTTTTGGATCGATTTTGGCATTGAAGTTCAGCCACTCATTCAGCAAATTGCTACATGGGTGAATGATTTTAGTAAACCCGGTAAACCTCAATAGTGGGTCATTCCCTTCCAATTCCACTCCCCCCTTAAACGCAAAATAAGGGCTCATGGTGAAGTTGGATAGCTGCTCTACTTTTCCATTGGCATAGGTTATATCGTTTTGGCTTCGAACCGATGAAAAATGAATCAGTTGTCCTGTTCCCAGTTCATCTACATAGGTGTAATCTGCAGTTCCAGAATAATCATGGCTGGTAAAAATGCGTACATCGGCTTTGGTCAGCACATGAGTTTGCATTTCTTTCCCAACCCAAACGGTAGCATTGCTAAGCGGGTCCAATTCGGCACCCTTTTGAATGGTAATTTTTTTATCGCCAGGCTTGATTCGTGCATCCGCAACATCAATGTATTCTACTCCCTCACAGAATATGGTTTTGGTTTTCATAACAAATTTGGCAATGGGAGCCGCAAAGGCAAGGGAGTCCATTCCGGGCGATGTGGAAACAAACAAGGCCCCCTTTAATCCCAAATCATCCACTTTTGATGAGTTCATGTCCACCTCATTGCGATCCATAAACCATTCCAACTCTTCCATGTAGGCCTTGAATTTATTCACTGGAAATTCAACATGGCTTTCGGCGCTGTTGGATTTCAAGATTCCTTTTCGGCCTTCAAAAGTAACATCGGCCCGAACGTTATCGGTTCTAAGGCCTACGTTGGCTGTATCTCCGCTGCTGCTGGCTTCGTCCCTAAGCGCAAATGAGGTTGTATCGGTTTTAAAGTCGTTGGATTTGTAATTGAAAATGGAAGATTCCATTTCTGCCGTTCCAAAATCCATTTTGCCATCTCCGGTAAGGCCTTTGGGAGTCAATGTCAGTTGCCCCGACATTGCACTTTCTCCTTCATACATTTCCAGGGGTTTATCTGAATCTGAAACCTCCAATACATCCTTTTGAGGCTCCCAATGTACATACACGTCCAGGGCCTTTACATCGGGCGTTTCTATGGGGCCGGTGCTTTTATCTATCCCAAATTTATAGGCCATCGTATTGGCCGAATCCGGATAAAACACAAAGTCATGGCTCCAAATGTTGGAGGTCAGATACTTCAATTTCCCAGCACCCCGAATGCCCTTGTGCGACAATTGCAACGTATCGTAAAATTGGCCTTTACCTCCATAGGCGGGCAGGCCTTCCGGCTTTAAAAACCGCTGAAATCCCAAAGAATAATCCGGTTGAATGCTCAGTTTCTCATCCAAGATCGGAAATATACCGCTGTGAAAGTTCCCTTTCAATTGGATTTGTTCAGTTTTAAAGTTATCTAAACTATCTAAGGTGAAGGGAGATATTTTAAAAAACACATCGTTCCTGTTGTACACGCCTTTTTCGATCTGAGGTCGGTCATAAAAGGTGTAGGAATCACTGCTGCTAATTAATCGGGGGTATTCCGGCAAACCTTTGGCCCCTGATTTATTCCCCGGTTCGTCAATGAGTAACTCTCCCTTCAGCCGTTCAATGACAGTTTTTATAAAGCGCATATCGTTTCGCCCTGTTCCGGCCGATTCAAAACTTTGAACCGCAATTTTTACAGAATCAACATTGTTTAGGCTGATCTTAAAATGATCGTAAGAAAACTCAAAGGTCTTTCCATAAATTCCAAATTTTCCGGCTTCTATGGTTCCGCTAAAACTCAAATCCCGGTTTTTTTTCACTTGTACCTGCTGGTCTGCCGGATAAATAAATACGCTTTGGCTGTCGGATACCGCAAACCGACTTACTCCAAATAAATCCAATCGAAAATCCAATAAGGACAATCGGGCATTGTCTTTGCTGATGATGGATTCAAAGGCGATTACATCGTAGTCTTTTTGGCCGGTACGCGCAAAATAAAAGTTGAAAAACCGCTCGTTGATGTACACCGTTTGGGTTTCGGTTTGATAGGAAACAATGCCCGATATGCTCATCTGAATCAGCATGTTTTCCACTTGGTCAATATTCATGCGCATGAATTTGGCCAATTCAGCGGCAGTAAAAGAGGTCGGGAATTCTTTGGATTTTAACAGGTTGAAAATCGGTATAACAGGATGCGTCTCAGCTAAACCCCGAATGGCATCCGATTCGGCAGTACTAAAGTAGGAGGCCGATTTGAACAAGGCTCTACTATCCGCACTGCCTTTGGCCATAGCAATCCGAAGGTAGTCTTCGTTGGTTTTCCAATACAAGGCTTCAAAATACATGTCCAACTTGTGATAGGAATTGAAAAACGGAGTTCGAGCAGTCCCATCACCCAAACGCAACAACGAAACCTCCTTGTTCTCAGTTAAATACTTGAATTGAATGCCCGGATGAAAAATGGAATCTGCCTCTAAAATCATGGTAACCGAGGCATTGTTGCCTGAAATTTTTTCTTTGCTAATGGAAAAGGTTTTGCTTCTAAATACCATAAATGGTTTCCCCTCACGCTTAAAGGTCAATCGGGAATACTCATCGGTAATGGACTTGGCAATAAAGCGGTTCCCATAATAGGAAAATCCCCCTTGGTAATCTACCCCAGGAAGTACGTCTTCTAAGGCAAACCGAGCTTCATACGAATCAAATTTCGGATACCTAGAATCTCTGTTCGCACCCGTAGCGGTTAATTTCTCCTCCATCTTTCCCATTAAGGGCTCATTGAAAAATTCCTTTTGAACCATCCAAACGCTGTCGGCCGAATAGGAATTGCGCTTGGCATTGATGCTGGCTTTATTTAAGGTGATGTAGGCCATATCGGCAGGGATGTCGTTTCTGGTAAAATAGACTCGACCTCCTTGCAGCTGAATGGCCTGCTCTAAGGGTTCGTAAAGCAATGTGGTGCCCTCTACCAGACTGGAATCAAATGAGGCTTCCAGGCTCAGCAAGCAACGGCTGCATTCCATTTTGGGTTTGCCTTGATCCCATATAAATCGATAGTCTCCATCTACTTTCCATGCATGCCCAGATGATTTATACAAATAGCCCAAGCTGAAAAATCCTTCCCCAAAATCCAACAATTCTTGAAGGGAAGTAGGCGAGGCTTTCTGACTTGTTTTTTTAACCAAATCCAGGTACCTGAAATAGGGCGCTAATTCTCCTTTCCATTCCGATATGGCCAACACCGATTTCATCAGAGCCTGATAATGGGTAGCCCTCATTTTCTTCCGCATCAATGATTTGGTGGTTTCTTTCAAGCTGTCTTCGATGGCAGCAAAGCTGGCCGAGGCAAAAAAGTCCTCCTTGTTTTTAAAGGCTGATTTCCATTCTTTCCCCGAAGCTCCATCGTCCATTAAATCCAAATAAAATTTCAGGAAATCAGGTCTGCTGTCCGGCAAAACCTGCCCCAAAACTACTCCGCCCCACAACCAAACCACACCCAGCCATAACCATGAACGTCTCATACGCTAATCCAATTTTTTAAAGCCCAAGCAGGCCCAGCCTTCTTTTATTTGTTTGAAGGTACATAAAAAGCCGCTTTTATGTGCCGCATCCTCCACAGTTTTTACCTGATGCTCAAGAATTCCTGAAGCCAATACACATCCTCCCGAACTTAAAATCCGGTGCATTTCAGGAAGTTTTTCTACGATGATATTTAAATGGATGTTGGCAGCAATTAAGTCAAACGGACCTTCCGGCAGTTCGGAACTGCAGTACACCTGTGCCCGCTCCTCGGCATTGCTTTCTCGAAGAATATGACGCTTGGCACTCCGTATGGCCCGCTCGTCATTGTCAATTCCCACCACGTTGTTGGCCCCAAACCGCAACATGACCATGGCTAAAATTCCGGTCCCCGTTCCAAAATCAAGGCAGGTTTTTCCGCTACTCCGTTCCCGTAAAGCCTCTGCCATTAGATAGGTTGTGGGATGGTGCCCCGTACCAAAGGCCATATCCGGCTCTATTGCAAATTCTTCCCTTGCATCCGTACCAATAGGATGAAAGGGAGCACGAATGCGGATGTGCTCTCCAATTTCTACCATGGGAAATTGCTGTTCCCAGGCTAAATTCCAGTTTTGTTCGGCTACCCGTTCGCTGCTCCACTCCAAGGCACAAGGCAACGCGTCTATGCACTCCTGCAATGGTCTATATTGCTCTCCACCCACCAATCTAGACGCTGTTATCCAGCCTTCAGTCTCTTCCAAAAATCCGTCAAATCCAAGTTCA
>JAQCBQ010000067.1 GCA_027621385.1 Bacteroidota bacterium
GGTGGCTGTTGACCCGATGCCGGCTGTATTGGTAGAATGGGCGATAACCTGAAAAACAACCATAAATAAAAGGCCCAGCAAGGCCGAACTGAGCATCCACCATTCAAAACCCGGCCAAGTACTGGTGATTACTACGCTAAATGCAAAGGAAACGATGTAGTTTACAAACAACACCGGAGCCATAGGTAAGCCCTTTTGGCCGGCAAGACGAAACAAAATGAAAATGGAAGAATAACAGGCAATGCTGCCAAGTAACCAGGTCATAGTTGATGTTTTTGCGGTTGGTAAACAAATACGGTATCGTTTCCTAAAGGAACGGTTTTAATCAGTTTGGCGGTGGAAGGTAGGAGGGGGGCAGGTAGGTCTCCACCGCTCAGGTGAGGCTGGTGCACAATTCGGTGAATTTCGTCCCAGCGGTTCAAATCTAGGAATGCCTGCTGTGTTGTAGGCCCTCCTTCAACCAAAACCGAATTTCCGGCCTGTTGCCGGAGGATTGACCAGACTTCTTCGAAGTCGCTGTGTTGAATTTCCAGGGCGTCGGGATGAGCTCGGAATCGAAAAGGAGCTTCGGGCGCCGGCCGATTCCACCACACCACAGGCCGCGGTGAAGGTCCTGAACTGAACCTTACATTCAGTTGAGGGTCATCGCAAAGAATGGTATTGCCCCCCACCAAAATAAGCTCATGCTGTGCTCTCAGCATATGCCCGTACACCAGAGCGGTCTGACCTGAAATCATAAGGCGAGAATTCGGGGTTCCATCTGTTCTTCCTACCATTCCCTGGGCAGTTTCAGCCCATTTCAATGTGATAAACGGGCGTTGTTGTTGCCGCTGAGTGAAAAAATGGCGGTTTAAGTATTTGTTTTCGGCATCCAAGCATCCGCATTCTACAGCAATTCCTGCTTCGGCAAGTTTTTTCAATCCACTTCCCGCCACTCGAACATCGGGGTCAACCGAGGCGACGACCACCCGCTTTGGGCGGAGTCGAATCAACAAATCCGTACACGGCGGAGTCTTTCCTTGATGGGTGCAGGGTTCCAAGGAAACATAAACGGTGCAGCCTTCCAATGTGTCAGGGCTGCTTGCCTCTTTCCAGGCTTCTACTTCCGCATGGTTGCCTCCAAATTTCCGATGAAACCCTTCTGCCAGAAGCCGGCCATCCGAAACCAGTACGCAGCCCACCATTGGATTGCTTCGTACGCTCTGCTTAGCTTTTTCAGCCAAAGCAAGACAGCGCCGCATCCAAATTAAATCCTCTTCTGCCCAAGCGGCCTTCGTGAATTCCATGTTCAAAAGTAATGTTCTTTCTTCCTTATCGCGCCAAATGAAAGGAGTATATTTGCGCCAATTTTCAATTAAGTATGACACGTTTTCTATTTTTTATTCTAGGTTTTGGGTTTTTCAATAGCCTTTGGGCCAATTCCACCGATACTTCCGCGACGAAAGATACTCTGCGGGTTAAGTACATGGTTTCCAGTGACTTTTCAATCACGGCGGGTAACCTTTCTTCTATAAATACCCTAAATCAAGGAAAATTGAATTTGGAAAAACGGGTGTTTGCCCTTAAAAATGTGGTTCAATATCGCTACGGCATCATTGATTCCATTACCAATGCCAATGAATTCTCGGCTACATCTTCGCTGTCGTTGTTTCCGTTAAAACGGGTTTCGGGCTTTGTGAATGGTGGTTTTGAATCTTCTTTATTAAGGGCATTTCAGGCCAGGGCCTTGAGCGGTGCCGGGGTAAGTTTTCGCATGTTTAATAAACCCAAAAACAAATTGGAACCTTTTGTGAATTTGTCCTATGAATATACCATGTTCAACGATTCTATCGTTGTAAATAATGTAAAGCAATTGGATCTGCAAACGGTAGGTATGGTAGTGGGTTGGACAGGGAACCACAAATTTTTTAAAAATGATGTAAATGTGGTGCATGCCGCCAAATTTCAGCAATCCTTAACAAATACAGCCAACTTCAGGTTTGATGGCAATCTCAACATTACCGTCCCGCTGTTTTCCATTTTCTCCCTAAGAACAGGCGCTCAGGTTACCTATGAAAATATTGTCATAAGTACGAGAAGGAATCTCGATTTCTTGTGGACCTTCGGAATTTCAATGAGTAATTTTTAATGGAATACCTATGGGATGGAAGGGGAATGAGAGCTTAAGGAACCAATTGTTGGAGGTGGGATATTCCATCGAAGAAACGAGTACCTTACTGAGTTATTTGGAGGAAGATTTTCCAAACGCGAGCCCAGAAGAGGCAAAATCGATTGCCCAGCGCTTGCTGCTGCACGAGCCTTATGCTTACATCGCAGGATATCAGCCCTTTTTGAATTTGAAAATTGGAGTTTCAGCCTCGGTTTTAATACCCAGGCCAGAAACGGAAGAATTGGTGCAGTTGATATTAAAGTCGTTCGTTGCCCCTGCTCCCATGCAGGTGCTGGATTTGGGAACGGGCAGCGGCTGCATAGCTCTGGCCTTAAAATCGGCCCGCCCTCAATGGAAAGTCCACGCGCTCGATGCCCACGAGGCCGCCTTGAATGTGGCCAGAAAAAACGCCAAATCACTTCAGTTACCAGTGGATTTTTATCGATTTAGCATGGAAGATGTAGATCGATGGAGGGGAGAGGAAATGCATTTGATGGTATCGAATCCCCCATATATTCCTGAAGAATTATCGGCTACTCTCGATGTCTGCGTTCGTGAATATGAACCGGCAAGCGCCTTGTTTTCACCTGCCAATAATCCCCTCTATTATTATGAATGGCTGTTGCGCTGGGCCGCCCTTCATTTAAAGTCAAATGGTTGGCTGTGGGTAGAAACCGATGCCAATGCCCATGAAAAAACAAGGCAATTGTTGGTAGAAAGTGCTACCTTTAAAGAGGTTGAATCTATTGTCGATTTCAGAGGAAATCCAAGATTTTTAAAGGCTCAAAAAAAATGAATCTGTTCGAGTATTCAGGAGAAAGGGAGGAAATGGATCGGTTGTGCGAGGAAATTGAAGCCCACAACCGCCGGTATTATCTGGAAGATGCTCCTATTATTTCTGATCGGGAATTCGATGCCTTGCTTCAGCGCCTTCAGGAATTGGAATCGCTGCACCCAGAATGGAAACGCAGCGATTCTCCCACCCAACGCGTAGGCGGAGGATTAACCGAACGGTTTCAAACGGTGGCGCACAGCCGCCCCATGCTGAGTCTAGACAATACCTACGACGCGGAAGAACTCGCTGCTTTTTTTGTTCGACTTGAAAAGGCCCTTGGTTCGATCCCGGCTGTGGTTTGCGAACCAAAAATTGACGGAGTCGCCATTGCGCTGCACTATACAAAAGGAATTTTAACCCAGGCCATAACCCGGGGAAATGGGACTGAGGGAGATGATGTAACACAGAATGTGAAAACCATTCGCCGAATTCCTTTGCGCTTGCATGGCCCAAATATCCCCGATGAATTGGAGGTGAGGGGCGAAATTTTTATGCCCAAGGCCGCATTTCATCGCTTAAATGATGCCCTTAAAGCACAACTGAAAGAAAAGGGGCTCGCCGAGGCAGAAATTCAAGACCAGCTCTATAAGAACCCTAGAAATACAGCCTCTGGAAGCTTGAAACTGCAGGATTCCTCGGAGGTGGCGCGCCGAGGACTGGATGCTTTTATCTACTACTGGGCCTCTGAAATGGGTAGAGGGCAGAGCCACCACCAAAATTTGAAGCAATTGGCGGAATGGAATTTTCCCATTCCACCCATGGTCATGAAATGTGGACAGCTGGAATCGGTGCTGCAGCACGCTACATTAATCGAGGGCCAACGTCCTGATTTGCCTTTCGATATTGATGGTATGGTGCTCAAGGTAGATGATTTGAGCCTGCAACAGGAATTGGGCTTTACCGCCAAGTCACCCCGCTGGGCCATCGCATATAAGTTTGAAGCGGAACAGGCCTATACGCGGTTATTGAGCATTGAAATTCAAGTCGGAAGAACGGGAGCATTGACACCGGTAGCAAACTTAAGTCCCGTGCAGCTCGCCGGAACTACGGTGAAGCGCGCCTCCATTCACAACGCTGACTTTATACGTGAATTGGATTTAAGACCAGGAGATTGGGTTCGGGTAGAAAAAGGGGGAGATATTATTCCTAAAATTACGGACAACGATACAACCCAACGCCCTACTTCGTCCAGGCCTTACCATTTTCCTGACCTATGCCCAGAGTGCCGATCACCTTGGCAACAAAATCCCGGTGAAGCCATCCGGTATTGCAGCAACCACAAGGGCTGTCCACCGCAGTTGCTGGGGAAATTGACTCATTTTGTTGGGCGAAAAGCGATGGATATTCAAGCCTTGGGAGAAAAAACCTTGGCTCTGTTTATGGAACGCCTTGCCGTAGCATCGCCCTCAGATATGTACCGCCTAACGGCCTCTCAAATTTTGTCCTTGGAAGGATTTCAGGAAAAATCAGTCAATAATATTTTAGACGGACTTGAACAGAGTAAACAGGTACCCTTTGAACGGGTGTTGTTCGCCTTGGGCATTCGACATGTGGGAGAAACGGTAGCAAAAACCCTGGCTCGGCATTTTGGCAGTCTAGAAGCTTTAAGCCAGGCAAGCAAGGAAGAGTTGTTGGCAGTAGATGAAATTGGGGAGGTGATTGCCGATTCCATTCAATTGTATTTCGCCGATACCG
Organism: Bacteroidota bacterium; assembly: GCA_027621385.1. Lineage (GTDB taxonomy): Bacteria > Bacteroidota > Bacteroidia > CAIKAF01 > CAIKAF01 > CAIKAF01. The sequence goes on from JAQCBQ010000067.1 coordinate 4,680, forward strand.
AAAACCGAGCTGAAATTGAAGCCCTTGATGGGGTGGGACTTCAATTCCAAATGGATCCAAGCGCCATGATTGTGCAACAAGGACCACTCAGCGGAAAACAAGTGGTTGTGTCGGGGACGTTTACGGAGTGGTCTAGAGACGAAGTTACCCGCCTTGTAGAATCCTTAGGCGGCAAGTCCGTTGGCTCGGTAAGTTCTAAAACAGATTTGGTTCTTGCCGGAGAAGCTATGGGGCCTGCCAAACGGGCCAAAGCCGAATCTCTGGGCATTCAAATCCTTTCAGAAGCTGAATTCAAAAAAATCTACTTGGGTTGATGGAAATTGAAATCAATTCCAAGGCCTCCATTCCAGCCCATCCACGCGTGTTGATGGTTCATTACCTGCATTCGGAAACCAGCTTCTTTGATGAAGAATATTTGCATATGGATGGGGTTTCTTCCTTGATTCTATATCGAACTAAACCAAGGACAGAGCTGCACAGCCCCTCTCATTTTAGTTCAAAGTTGACGGGGGTGCAAACCTATTTTCAGTTGTTGCCTTCTAGTCTGAAACCTTGGTTGGACGCCCAATTGCCTCCTCAGGAAATCGTATTTATAGGAGCACATTTCCCCCGATTTGTTATTCAGGTTTTAAGTCGGCAATTCCCCCATGCGTTTCAATGGCAACTATCTTCACAGGCGCTTATTTCTCAGGGAATTGTTTTCCAGTCTGAGGATAGGATTTCAGCGGCTCATGCATGGCAATGGATGCAGGAATGGCGGGCAAGAATCCGGGGCTAGGCTTTCGAATTCTGGGACGGCGTACCTGGGTTGGTTTTTCATGTTTTCCTCCCACAAAACTGTACCGCTGACTCAACCGAAATGCCATGGATTGGATTTTAATCACCCGATTCAATACATCTGTTTTATACATGTCGGGTATATATTGCCGTTGGTCCAATATCTCTTCCAATGCCAGCCACAAATACCAAAGCCCAACCTCAATTTCAATGCCGGATCTGGCCTTCAATAAGTTGCTTTGAATGTTCATTAGTTCTTCCACCAAATGAGGCGGTAGAGATGACTCGACCGATGAAATTTCTATCCCAAGCCATCGAATTTCCGCTCCTAGAGCAATGACAATGTTTCCCATGCTTCAAATGTAGGCCTGGGGTTGAGGATTAGTCGTTTGCTACGCGTTTAATAAACGTTTGCATAACGGTTAATCACCGTCTTTCCAATCAATTAAAGGCCTACAAATCAGACCCGAAGATCCTATGGTTGTGCTATACTTTCAGCTCAATCAACGGAGAAGCTGCTGAAGTTAAAGGGTTATATTGTCTAGGATCTAAGCAATAATTCAAAATGTGGAAGGCTTTAAATCCGCCTAAATTCCCTTATACATTAAACCTGAAATGCATAACATCTCCATCGGCTACGATGTACTCTTTGCCTTCCACCCTTAGTTTTCCATGGTCGCGGGCAGCAGATTCTGAACCGTAGGTCGAATAATCACTAAAGGCAATGACCTCTGCCCGAATAAATCCCCGCTCAAAATCGGTATGAATTACGCCTGCAGCCTGAGGTGCAGTCATGCCTTTCCGGATGGTCCAAGCTCTTACTTCTTTTTCTCCGGCTGTAAAGTAGGTTTGTAAATTCAATAAACGATAGGCTGCTAAAATCAGTTTTGAAACCCCAGGCTCCTCAAGTCCAAGGTCATTCAAAAACATGGAGCGTTCCTCATAGGTTTCCAAGGTGGCTATTTCCGCTTCAATGGCTACCGCAACGACGAGCACTTCGGCTTTTTCTGCTGCCAGCTCTAAGGCTACCTTTTGGCTTAGATCGTTGCCTGTTTTGGCATTGCTTTCTTCAACATTGCACACATACAAAACAGGCTTTTGAGTCAATAAAAACAAGGACTGTACAAATTCCATTTCCTCTTCATTCCAATCCAGCAAACGGGCCGATTTTCCTTCTCCCAAATGGCTTTTCAATCGCTGCAATACCTCATACTTCTTCTTGGCGTCTTTATCTTGCCCCACCTTTGCTATTTTTTCTACCCTGGCCATTTGTTTTTCAACGGTTTCCAGGTCTTTCAGTTGAAGTTCGGTATCGATCACTTCTTTATCGCGGATGGGATCTACTGACCCATCTACATGGGTAATGTTATCGTCTTGAAAACACCGCAATACATGAATGATGGCATCGCATTCGCGGATGTTACCTAAAAATTGATTGCCAAGCCCTTCGCCCTGCGATGCTCCTTTTACTAAGCCTGCAATATCTACGATTTCTACGGTGGTAGGCACAATTTGCTTGGGATTGACCAACTCTGCCAGGCGCTGCAACCGCTCGTCAGGAACCGTAATGGTGCCTACGTTTGGCTCAATGGTGCAAAACGGAAAATTGGCTGCTTGAGCCTTTGCATTTGATAAGCAGTTAAACAAGGTGGATTTCCCTACATTGGGCAATCCAACAATTCCACATTTTAAGGCCATACCTGAAAGTTAGGCCGCAAAGATAGCAAGCTTTTTGGGCTTTGTCAGAGAAATATTTGCCGAGCTTTCCGATAGTAGGGCAGGCGTTCCTGATATAAGGCCATGAGCTCGCCTTGGCTTTTTCCATACGCCATTGGCCGATTTATGTCCTTCGAAATAAATTCAATTAGGCGTTGAACATCGGCCTTAATCCAAGCTGTCCACCCATTGGTATTCATCCATTCCATGGCTCCCTGCTGGCAGGGAGTGCCACCTCCAGTTGCGATTATGGTTCGATCAAACAACGCCGATTGCATGAGTTGTTGCCATTCTAGTTTTCGGAATTCGGCCTCACCTTTTTTGGCAATCAGTTCAGGAATGGGCATTCCTGCCGCTTGTTCCACCAAGTTATCCAAATCCACAAATTGATAGTTCAACAGGGATGCCATTTCTCTGCCCCGTTGGGTTTTTCCGGCACCCATAAATCCAACAACATAAATCCGGGGATGTACTCGCAGGTTCATTATACGGCAACATTATGGGTACGAAGCGCCTCATTTAAACTGGTTTTCCGATCGGTACTTTGGCTGCGCTTTCCTATGATTAATGCACAGGGCACCTGATAGGTTCCTGCCGCAAAGGTTTTAGGAAGGCTTCCAGGAATTACCACCGATGAAGGTGGAATCCAGCCTTTGTATTCTTTGGCTTGCTCTTCTGTAACATCAATGATTCGGGTTGAGGCGGTTAGGACTACATTGGCGCCCAATACCGCTTCTTTTCCTACACGAACTCCTTCTACTACAATGCAGCGGGAACCTATAAACGCCCCATCTTCAATGACAACCGGTGCCGCCTGAACTGGCTCTAAAACCCCTCCAATACCCACGCCGCCACTCAAATGAACATCTTTTCCAATTTGAGCACAGCTGCCTACGGTGGCCCAAGTATCCACCATGCTTCCTGAATCTACGTAAGCGCCAATATTGACGTACGAAGGCATGAGAATCACGCCCGGAGCCAAATAGGCGCCATAGCGGGCAACGGCATGTGGAACTACACGAACACCCAATTTTTCATATCCGCTTTTCAGCGCCATTTTGTCGTAAAATTCCATCGGGCCGGCTTGCCATGTTTCCATGCTACGGGTTGGAAAGTAAAGAATGACGGCTTTTTTTACCCAATCGTTTACCTGCCAGTCTCCGTTTTCTAAAGGTTGGGCTACGCGTAGACGCCCCTTATCCAATTCTTCGATGGTTTCTTCTATGGCCTCTACGGTTGTTTTTTCGTTTAGAAGTGCCCGGTTCTCCCAGGCAGATTCAATGATATCAGCTGTTTTCATTCGACAAGTGTTAAACGAACAATGTTTTCAACGTGGTGGGTATGGGGAAACATGTCAATGGGCTGGACCACATCAATCCTGTAGCCTGGACTCAATAAGGCTAAATCTCGAGCTTGGGTTGCAGGATTACAGCTTACATAAATCAATGTTTTGGCTTTGATTTCCAACAACCGATGAATGACATCTTCATGCATCCCCGCCCGTGGAGGGTCTACCACCACCACATCGGGCAGTCCATATTTCTGAACGGTTTCTCCGTTCAATAGCATCTTCATGTCGCCGGCTAAAAAATCAACATGCTCTATTCCATTGCGTTTGGCATTTAAAAAGGCATCGTTAACCGCCTCCTGAACATATTCAATCCCTAAAACAAAACTGGCTTGTGAGGCCAAGAACAAGGCAATGCTTCCTGTTCCGCAATACAAGTCATATACCCGCTCAGTTCCTGTAAGCCCTGCCAGTTGTTGTACCGTTCTGTACATGATTTCTGCCTGAACGGGATTGGTTTGAAAAAATGATTGTGGCGAAATGCTGTACGATACTTCCCCTAAGGTTTCTGTAATAAAGGCTTCTCCTCGAAAGGTTTGGACCTCAAGATCGTGCAAGGCATCGTTCTTTTTTGAATTGATGGAATACACAATCCGGTGCCTATCCTGAATTTCAGCCGCAATTTCAGTTAAAAATTCCATCAAACTGCTTTCTGCATCAGGCCCTACAATTACCCAAATCAATAAGTCTCCTTTTTTATTCGACCTAAATACCAAGTTCCGAAGGTGTCCCACATGTTGGTAAGGGTGATAAAAGTTCCAGCCCCGGGCCCTGGCTTTGGTTTTTACTAGATTCCGGATTTGATTTACTTCCGAGCCCATTAGCCAACAGTGATCAATTTCCAAAACCTTGTCAAATCGACCGGGGACATGAAACCCGCAGGCTCCTTCTTGCGGAAATTGTTCCTGACTTTTAATTTGCTCGGAGGTCAGCCACCTTCCGGTTGAAAATGAAAAGTCCAATTTGTTTCGGTATTCCCAGGGACTGGGGCTGCCTAAAATGGGCTGAGCCTGCGGAAATTCAAGACCGCCTATGCGTTCCAATTGATCTATGACTTGCTGCTGCTTGGCTTGGATTTGGCTTTCATAGGCAACATGTTGCCATTTGCAGCCTCCACAATGCCCAAAATGAGCACATTTTGGTTCAACCCGATCTTCTGAACGCTGCACCCATTCCAAAATAATTCCCTCACAAAAGGAAGACTTCACTTTTAACAGTCGGACTCGCACTACATCACCCGGATGTCCAAAAGGCACGAAAATGACCTTGCCCTCCAATTTCCCAAATGCTTTACCCTCGGCAGCTAGTCCTGTAAGCTCCAATTCAACAATGCCTCCTTTTTTCATGGATTCAAAGATGCTAAGAATATTTCGACCCGCTAAGTTTTAATTCCAATTGAATACGCCACAATTGCCGTTGAAATTCGAAAAAAATGACCCGTACCTATTCGGTCATCTCCATTTCTTGGATAAACTGCTTCCAAAAAATGCGGGCCGCATTTCCCCCTCCATACCAGTCTCCGGGAACCGGAACAGGGGCTTGGTTGAAAAACTCCCGCAACCGTTCGATGGAGCCGAATCCACCACCGCTGAGTTCCGAGGCCCCTAAATCAACCAGTTCGTTCCATTCTGTACGGTCTCGAAATACCCAAGTTGGTTTTCCATGCAAGCAAGCTTCTTTTTGAAGTCCACCAGAATCTGTCAAAACAGCAACAGAACCCATAATCAGATGCTGTGTGTCAAGGTAATCCTGAGGCGATAAAAAGTGGATTCCATCCCAATCTTTTTCGGATTTTTGAATCCGCTGAATTTGGTTTCTAGTTCTGGGATGTACAGGAAAAACAACCGGAATTCCAGTCTGTTCAGCAAGGCTTTGCATGCCATTTAAAATGCCGAGTAGGGTATCGGTATGGTCTGTATTGGATTGCCGGTGAACGGTTGCCAAATAATAACCTCCAACGGCTAAACCAATTTCCTGCAGTTTTTTCAATTCTGTCTCTTGCTCTCGAACCAACAACAAGGCATCCAACATTACATCTCCACAAATGACAACCCGGGGCTTGGGGTTATTTTTCTTTTCTGGAATTCCTTCCTGCTCTAAATTTTCTTTGGCGGCCTCATGCGGTACAAACAACCACTGGCTCAAATGGTCTACCAATACTCGATTGCGTTCCTCAGGCATCCTTGAATCGTAACTTCTTAACCCTGCTTCCAAATGTGCCAGGGGGATTTGCAATTGACTTGCCGCCAGCGCCCCGGCCAAGGTGCTGTTGGTATCACCCAATACAACAACGGCATCGGGTCGGTCCTGCTCAAACTGCCGGGTCAAATGATTTATCATTTCAGGAATGTGTGCCGATGCCCTGTCTGAGGAAAGACTGAACTGGGCATGGGGTTTTGGCAAATGCAGCGGTTCGAAAAATGCCGCCGACATGTCCGCATCAAAATGCTGTCCGGTATGAATAATTCGAGCTTCAATATCGGGTATGTTCAACGCTCTAAACCAATGAAATATGGGAAATAATTTGATGAATTGGGGCCGATTGCCCACAACAAAATCAATTCTTTTTACCAATGCCATGCTTCAAAGGTCTTAAATTTTCACGGCATTACCCGTGGACATTAAAACGGAATTGGTAAGGCAGAATGAAGGTTTATTTGATTTAGCCAAGTTTTGGCCGCTGTTTTAGCCTTAAATTCTACATTTGTTTGACCAATTCCTTGCCCATGAATTTCAAATTTGGTTTTTTACTGATTGCTATGACTATGGCTTCAACCAACAACGCTCAACCCCACCGTTTGTACCCCGAATCACCAAAACAAGAATCTGTGGCGAATGGCCAGGCTTGGTACGGTTGGGCCGATGCGTTTCGTGGGCTGGAAGATACGGATGCCCCAACCACTCAAAAATGGGTCGAAGCTCAACGCAAATACACCCGAACCTATTTAGATAAGCTGTTCTTCCGCCCTGCAATCCATGCCTTTCTAGAACCTTTTTATCGAATGGAACGCTTGGGCTTACCCGTTGAAAAAAAGGGATGGATTTTTCAAAGCCAGCAATCAGAAACCGCTCTGCAGCCCGTGTTGCTCGCCACCCCCAAAGGCAGTACAAAGGCCGATACGTTAATTGACCCTTTACGCTGGGATCCCCAAGGCCGGGAAGCTATGTCAGGCTGGGCAACCGATGCGGAACTGAAGCATTTGGCGGTTTTACGTTCAAGCCAAGGTTCCGATTGGAATCAAATTTCTATCCTTAATCTTGAATCCCGAACCTGGCTGAAAGAAACCATCAGTCAGGTTAAGTTTTCAGGAATTTCTTGGTTTAATGATGGGTTCTTCTACAGTAAGTTTCCACAAAAGGCCGGCGATTTAAATGCAAGCAACACACATCAACAGGTGTATTACCACCGGTTAAATACCGACCCCAAATCCGATTTACTTGT